>JACQRL010000312.1 GCA_016206485.1 Planctomycetota bacterium
ATGTCATCCTTCCCATCGCCATTAGCATCTGCCATTGTCGTATAACCTACATCATTAGTTGGATTAACGTTATGAGAGAAATCAGCTTCAAAATTCGTGTTCATATCACCAAATCCGTACTTAACCTCAGTAATATTATCCTTATGAACGATTACATCTATTAAATTATCATTATTTATATTTCGTATATACAGACCGGATATCACCCTAAAATCCTGCGGATCGGAAAAATGTTTGATTGCCTGTCCAAGAATGTCAGCCGGGGTCGGTTGCGCTCGCACTGTAAACGCTTGCAACAAGAAGGCAACAAATACAAAACCTAAACAAATCACAAATTTTTTCATACCGCCTCCCTTTTAAACAATTTCATTAATTTTACACTGCCCCCCCCCCCAGGAAATCAAGGATTCGGATCACAAAAGGGGAAGAATGAATACAGAAGATAGAATATGGAATACGAAATGCGGATATTACGGTGATGAGTAATTCAGATTCTGCAAGTCATCGGGTTATGCTCAGAACGATGCTGAGCATGTCGATTCTGCGACAGATCACGCATTATTCAACAATTAATTCGTAATGATTTGTTAGAGTCTTTCTACAACGCGCTCAACTTTAACTGCTCTTTTGCTCTCAATGTCAATTTCTGTAAGTAATCCGCACAATCTGACATCCTCAGATGCAATATCCATAAACGCGGGCATCTGGGTCATAAATCTGCTCAGTATTTTATCAATATCCCTTCCAATAACAGATTTATATGGACCGGTCATCCCAGCATCTGTTATATATGCGGTGCCTTTCGGAAGTATCGTCTCATCCGCAGTCTGGATATGAGTATGCGTCCCAAAAATAACATGCGCTCTTCCATTCAGGTGCCAACCCATTGCTACTTTTTCAGAGGTGGCTTCGGCATGCATATCAACAACTATTATATCCGCCTGATCAGAGATCTTTTGAAGAAGGTTATCAACAGATGCAAACGGACAATCAACAAACACCCTCATAAACACCCTTCCGATAAGATGTATCACGCCAAACCTTATACCATTAACATTTAAAATCGTATAGCCGTTGCCGGGATTATTTGCAGGAAAGTTGAACGGTCTGAGTATCGTCGGAGTCACTTTTAAATATTCTATCAACTCACGTTTATCCCAGACATGATCCCCCATCGTAATAACATCCACACCCGCTGAAAGCAGATTCTTAGCATGCTCGATCATGAGTCCGTTTCCGCCTGAGGCATTTTCGGCATTTGCGACAACAAAATCGATCTTTCTGGATTCTCTAAGTTTTGGAACAAGTTCGATGATCACATCTCTTCCCGGACTCCCAACTATATCACCAATACAAAGGACTTTTACACTTTTCATAATCTTCCAAACCCCACAAACACCATGAACTCTCTATCTTGCGTAATTAATGATTCGTTTCTCCCTAATTACCGTTACTTTTATTTCACCGGGATATGTAAGCTGATCTTCAATAGTCTTCGCCAGATCCTGCGCCAAAACATTTGCCTTGTCGTCATTGATCACATTAGAGTCAACAATAATTCTCATTTCTCTTCCTGCATAGACGCAGAATGCGTTTATCACGCCGGGGAATGATTTTGCCAGGGCCTCCATTCTTTCAACCCTTTTCACATAGCCTTCGCCAGTCTCTCCTCTGGCTCCCGGTCTCGAAGCGGAGATCGCATCCGCAGCGGCAACAAGTACTGTGTAAAGATGTTTAACCTGGCCCGGTTCTGTGTGGTGATGGGCAGCGGCTTCGATTACTTCCTCGCGTTCATTAAAACGTTTCAGAAGTATTCCGCCTAATTCCGGATGGCTGCCTTCAAAGGTATGATCAACGGCTTTTCCAATATCGTGCAGGATGCCGCATCTTCTTGCAAGCTTTTGATCAAGTCCGAGTTCAGCCGCCATAACCGAAGAAATATGTCCAACCTCTGAAACATGCTGGAGTACATTCTGCCCATAACTTGTCCTGTATTTAAGTCTGCCCAGCAGAGTAATAAGTTTTGGGTGTACGTTGTGAATATCCTGTTCAAAGAGAAATTTTTCGCCAATTTTTGTGATCTCTCTTTCTAAATCCACTTTTGTTTTCTCGACTACTTCTTCAATGCGCGCGGGATGGATTCTGCCATCATTAATGAGATTCTGCAGGGAACGTCTTGCGATCTCGCGCCTGACTCCATCAAAAGCGCTCACAGCCACTGTGCCGGGCGTGTCATCGATTATGACATCAACTCCAGTTTCTCTTTCTATTGCGCGTATATTTCTTCCATCGCGTCCGATAATTTTTCCTTTGAAGTCCTCGCTCGGTACATCTATATATGAAACTGTATTTTCCACAGTATGCGGCGATGCGTAACGATGTATCGCCATCGAAATAACCCTTCTCGCCTCCTGTTCAGATCTCTCTTCCAATGAGACCCTTCTTTTTTCCAGTATTTTTGGGATCTCCTTTTCAACTTCATTTTGTATGGATTCTGTCAGTCTTTTAACGGCCTCTTCTTTTGCAATACCTGCGATCTTTTCCAGCTCCCTCTGCTGGGCTGAAATAGCCTCATTGAGCTGTTTTTCTTTGTCCTGGACTGTTTTCGATTTTTCTGCAAGATTCCTCTCTCTATTTGCGATATCTGAAAGGACTCTTGAACGATCCGCTCTTTCTCTGTCTAGCTGGCCTTTTATTTCGTTGAGCTTCGCATTGACTTTGTATTCATCATCTTTTGCTGACTTAGTAAGATTGGCGCTGAGAGTTCCGATCTGAGTCTGAAAACCTGTGATTTTCCCTAAAAGCTCGCCTCTCTCACGCTCCAGGACTTTCTTACTATTTATCTGCCTGTATAGAACAAACCCTAAAATTCCTGTCAAAACGACAGAAAAACCCAGTAAAATATAGAAAACAAGGTCCATTTTTCCTCCAATTTAACAAGACGTCTTTGCACATATCGCCACATGCTAAAAAAGAGACGAGGAATGTAAACAACTAACTAATTGTAGAACATCCAATCGTGGATCGTAGATCTTAGATCATAGATCATGGAACTCATAGCAAAAAATGATTTAAAATTCTAAGATCTACGTTCTACGCTCTACGTTCTACGATTAAGAGAGGTGGTCATCCCTGCCGAACTTTCTGGTTTCGTAAAGATGTTCTGTGAATACGATTCTGCCGGCAGTGGTCTGGATGATATTCTTAACAACAACATCAATAGTCTTTCCGATCTTATTTTCACATCCTTCACCAACAACCATTGTTCCATCCGGAAGAAAGCCGACGCCTTGTCCGGAAACTTCTCCTCTTCGCAAAATTTCTATCGTCAGTTTATCTCCCTGCATTATCGGAAGCTGAACAGCCTTTGTCAGAGCATTAAGGTTTATGACATCTATTCCCTGTATCTGCGCAACCTTTTCCAGCTGATAGTCACTGGTCATTATTCTGGCATTAGTTGTCTTGCCAAGCTCGATAAGCTTGTTATCTACTCCTTCAATGTCAGGAAGATAAATCTCAGGTACTCTGATCGACGAGTTCTTGCGTTCACGTAAAGCGTTCAGGATATCCAAACCTCTCCTTCCTTTAGCTCTTTTAAGTTTATCATGAGAATCAGCAAGTTTCTGGAGTTCTTCAAGCACAAATGTCGGAATCACTATCTCACAATCTAATATTTTCGTCTCGAACAAGCTTGCTATACGTCCATCGATAATCGCGCTCGTATCAAGGACAATCGGCCTTCCAAAAGTTGCCTGTTTTCTTAGCTCAACGTAAGGGATAACAAACCTGAACTCATCTTTAGTCCTCAAAATCAGTATGATCGACAAAAATGTAACACACAAAATAACAGCGGAATCAAGGAGGTTTGCTGCAGCAGGATTTGTAACCCTCAAAGATGCCACAGTTGGAATCAAGTAGACAGCTGATAGCGCCAACTTGCTTATAAGAAATCCTATAAGGATCGTAACAGCTGTAGCTGAAAAAACTGCTATAAACTGTCTGCTGAAAAGTATTTCGAACAGAACCAGCACAACGGATGCTGCAAATCCGAAGAATAAACCCAGACTTGCCATATCCTTATCACCTGAAATTAATGGGAAAAATTTATAGCCGATGTAGCTTACTACAGCTACAAACAACAATCTTAATAAGTGCAAAAAGTATACCATTATTTATAAAGTAACTGTATAACACCTTCTTTCAAGATAGAATGTACTAAATGAAAATATTATCTATTGAGTCAGTTACGGAAAAAGGAGAGATAGCCCTCATAGATGTTGAACAAAATACAACTAAATGTGTACAACTCGAAGAGGGGCACAATCACGGGAAGGAAATAGCCCTTGCTGTCAAAAAACTGCTTGAACAACAGTGTACAACGTTCAACGAAATAAACGCAATCTGCATAGATATTGGTCCGGGATCATATACTGGAATCAGGGTTGGAATCGCATATGCCAAGGGATTCGTACTGCCAAAAGAGATCCCAGTATATAGCTGCTGCTCATTAAAGGCAATGGCATATAACTTCTTCAAATTTAAGTCTTCAGAGACATACAATAGCGTAACTGTCATAATGGATGCGAAGTGGGATGAGATCTACATGGCAAAATACACAAGAAATCTAGAGGAAATTACCGAACCAACAATGGTACAGAAATCTAAATTCACTTCTTCCGAAGATGAGAAAGTCGCTTATCTTCCCAGAGATATTATGAACATCGCAGGTAGAAATTCTATCGTAGTCTATCCAACCGCGGAAGCAATCGGCAACATCGCAATTAAAGATAAACTGCCACCAATACCGCTGTACATCAGAGATACCGCGCCGCAAATCAGAAACCCTAAGCAAAAATAATAATCAATCAGTTTGTTTGTTTAGTATTGGCTGTTAAATAAGGCTAAGTCTCTTTAATGCTATTTTGGCGCATTTCTGTTCGGCGTCTTTTTTTGAATGACAATATATATATAAGTTCAAGTTCGATAGTTTTCGTCTGGTTAATATGACAATTGTATCAATACTTAAAAAAGCGGGACTAATTCTCATCCTTACATGTGAAGCCAGTCCTATTCAAATGAATGATAAAGGTCCTGACCAAAAATTAATAGACAAAGCTGTAGCTAAAGGGTGTAAATTTTTAATGAGATCCATCAGATCAAGAACACCTAACATCTCTCACGGTACACTTGGTTTTAGAGACTCCGAACTTATCTTGTTAACATTGATTCACGGAGGATATACCATAAAGAATGAGACAGTGGCTGAATTGCTGGACGAGGTGTTATCACAGCCTTTAACCGCAACCTATAACGTGGCCATTCAGGCAACGCTTCTCACAAAGCTCAATCCCGTCAAATACAGGGGGAGACTCATTGAATGCGCCCAGTATTTGATAGATTCGCAGTGCGAAAACGGGCAATGGTCCTACACTGGAAAGGCGAATGTTCCAAGAAGAAGCAAAATTCCTACAGAATCACATCAATACTATAAGGAGAAAATCTCTACAGGCAATAAGAAAGCAGTTAACGGGAAAGAAGTAGATAAATTCGACAATCTTACAAAAATATATCTATTAAAAAACCCTGCCACAACAAAAACAGCAAGCGGAGATAATTCCAATACCCAATATGCAGCGCTTGGCATTGCTGCTTGCTACAAAGCGGGAATAATTTTCCCTGAAGAAACATTGAAACCGGCACTCGACCATTGGGACAAGACGCAAAATGATGATGGCGGATGGAGTTACCATGCATTTCCTTCTAAACCAGAGTTTAAAAGTAGTTATTTGTCACAATCCTATGGAAGCATGACCTGCGCAGGTGTAAGTAGTATATGCATATATCTGAGTCTTCTTAATAAAGACTGCAAAAAGGATGTTGCTGTCATAAACGGTTTAAACTGGTTGAAAGAAAAATTTACTGTCAAAGCAAATCCTCTTTCAACTTTAGGAATTGGTTGGCAGTACTATTATCTTTATGGGCTCGAGAGAACAGGAACACTATATGGTACAGAAAAAATTGGCGACAATCACTGGTACAGCATAGGGGCGGAATATTTGCTCAAAGAGCAGAACAAAGATGGTTCATGGCTATTAATAGATGCAAATTGGTTCGAATCTGATGTACTTCGAACCTGCTTTGCAATATTATTTCTGAAACGTGCGACAAAATCCCTGAAAGAACCTGAACAACATCATATTGAGACAGGAAACAGGAAGAAAGAATCTGATCAAACTGAGTAATATCTGACAAAATTATGATAAATTGTGGGAAAACGCTGAAAGGAAACAATAGGAAGCAGTCAGAATACAGAAGTCAGGATTCGTGGGTTAGGGAGTGAACTCTAGAGATGAGTATGACGGTTTCGCGACAGATCAACCAATAATTCGTTAAAAATTCGCTAGAGAAGATTGAGCCTCTTCAGCGCGATTTTAGCGCACTTCTGCTCGGCGTCTTTTTTTGAATCTCCGCGTCCCGGGCCGAATACCTGCCCATTCACCTTAACAACAACTTCAAAATTTTTCTTATGATCCGGACCCCACTCCCGCACAACCTCATAAATAGGAACCAATTTATGCGTTTTCTGGTAGTGCTCCTGCAGTAAAGTTTTATAATTTAAATAGTTTTCCCCTGATAATTCATCTTTAAAAGGACGTATTACATACTCATGGATGAAACTTCTCGCGGCAGAAAATCCTTTATCCAGATATATAGCGGCGATTAAAGCTTCAACTGCATCTTCAAAAACAGACTTGGGCATCCTGTCCTGGCTCAGGCTTCCGCCAACCCTCAAAAATTTTACCAGGTCCAACTTTTTACCGACAGCAGTAAGGATCTTTGAACTTACAAGTACAGACTTCATCAGGGTGAGATCTCCTTCCATTTTATCAGAAAAACTTCGGTAAAGATACTCGGAAATCACAAGTCCAAGCACGGAGTCGCCGAGAAACTCCATCCTTTGATTATTATCAGACTTATTAAACGAAGAATGCGTAAGCGCTTTTATATAATGCGACTCGTCTCTGACCTTTCCTATACACCCCTCTAATAGTGAAAGTAAAGGGGCAATCTGCCTTTTTTTCATATACAAAATATCAGTTTAGCTGAAAATCATAAGAACTCTAAAACACATTATTGATTAATTTAATCAACCTGCCTGTGACAAACCGCCTCAATTTCTATAAGTGAACCCTTGGGTAACTGGCTGACTCCTACCGTCGTTCTCACCGGATAATCCGACTTAAAATACCCTGCGTAGATGTTATTAACCTGAGCAAACTTTCCCAAATCAGTCAGATAAACCGTCACTTTGATAACATCATTAAAACTTAATCCATTTTTCTCTAAGATCATGCCAATGTTTCTGAATACCGCCCTGGTCTGTTGTTCTATATCATCTGATACAAGATTTCCCTTCTCATCAATTGGTATCTGCCCGCTCATAAAGACAAAATTACCAATCTCACAAACATGCGAATATGGACCAATAGCAGGGACTACTTCAGGATAATTACTTACACGTTTTTTCATAATACTCATTAAACTTAAATAAATATTTTTTACCAGTAAAATTACTTTAATGAATAAATGCTGCATAGGCGAATTTGGACAGGAGCTGGAAAATCATTTCATAAAGGACATAAACAAAGCGCAAAACAGTCTTGTGATAACACCATCGGGAATCTTATCCAGACATCTTGCCTCTGAATACCTCAGATATAACAGCTTGACCGCAACCGACGTAAATTTTATCAGCTACAATCTTCTGATAAAAAAACTTGCTGATCATTCTGACTGCAAAAGTAATTTTGTTGAAAGTGACTACTATTATTCGGTCCTCCTGCGCGAATGGTTTAATAATAAAAAACGTCCCTGCGATCTGCGTTCAGCGCTGCGCTTTTACGAGACGATTAAAGATCTGCAGGAATCAGCGGTAGAACCTCATCATTTAAAGAATCTGGCCAAAGAAACAAACTGCCCTCAGCATGTCGGTCTAACTATCGATGCCCTGAAATTCTTAAATGATAAAACACGCGAATCTGATATTGTTAATATAAACGGTCTTACCCAATACATTACAAAGACACTGGAATTCAATAAGTATCTCCAGACGTTTAATAGTATATTCATCTATGGGTTTTACGATCTTAACCAAAATCAGATAGATTTGTTCATGCAAATGATCAGGCTTAATAAGAGATTTGTTATTTATCTGCCTGCTGACGTAACAGACAAGCTCCAAATTAACCGGAGTATCTATGACTACGCAAAACCTTTCATCCAAAGCCTTTTCCTCCCAAACATTGCATCCAGAAAGGATTTCTCTCTACAACACATCGGGCACAAACTCACCGGCATTGAAGATTCAATCAACAGCTGTCTTGAACAAATTGCTTCAAAACCAAATAAGGATATCGAGCTCATATCTGTTTCAGGCGCGTTTGAGATGATTCTCCACACATTACACACAGCAAAAACCCTCATCACAAAAGGCGCTAAGCCATCATCAATCGCTATTATCGCAAGGAACAGTGAAAGGTATTCTTTTTTGGCATCAAAGATATCTGATTTCATGGGATTACCCTTTAATACCAAAACAGCTAATACCATTGATGAAGGAGCTGTTCGAACAGGCATAAAGATTTTCAATATCGCAAAAACAGGTCTCAATATTCGTAATTTCTATGAACTTGCCGTAAATTATAAAATATCGATACCTCTTGCGAACCTCAGAACGCGATATCTGCTCGATATGCTCACAGAATCAGGATTCGATGGCATACTAGACGCCGGGTCAGCCGTTGACAGCGCGCAGATGATGAAAATTATTTCACTGAAACCCGGCGACCGGGATGATCTGAAAATCCTGCAGGACCGGTACCAGGAAATTAAAATGCTTCTGAACAAGATTAAACAATCTGATATAACAGATGCTTACTTAAATTACATGAGAAATATCCTGATAAATTTCGGGATATCATACGAACGTATCGAGGCAATCTGCAACTCAATCCACGAAACGCACATATCTGACTTTACCATGACAATTGATGATTTCATTACACTGCTAGAGCGAATAAACAGATTCCGGTCAATAACCGAAAGCGGTGGAGTTGTTTATTCCGACTGCATGTCAATCCGCGGCGCCTCTTTTGATCACGTTTTTGTTATAGGATTAAACCAGGATGAATTCCCGACACAGATATATGATGACCCTCTGATGCCGGATGATATCCGCATAAAAATTAAATACACACTGGGCAATCATATCAACATTAAAAGGGAAAGATTTGATGAAGAAAAACTTCTCTTTTACCTGTCGTGCAAAACAGCCAAAAAAAAGCTGTACTTTGTATATCAGCGCAGTGATGAAAAGGGGGTTGAAGCCACGCCTTCAATCTTTATAGAACCACTTTTCAAAACGCATCAGGTAACTGAAATCCCCAGATCAAGCTACAGGCTTTTATCCGGCGCAAACAGTATGCTTTCAAATCATTTAAAACAATTAATCCGTAATAGATTCAAATCAATCTATGAAACCTCTGCGCCGACGATTTTTGAAGGCAGCTTAAAATCAAGCGCAAAACAAATGCAGGGAGCAACCATGAACGCCACAAGAATTAAAGACTTTATTGAATGCAGATTCAGGTACTTTCTAAAAAATATACTGAAGATAGAAGAAACCAGATATAAAAAGTTTCTGAAAATTCCTGAAACCACTGATAGAACAAAAGGAAATATTATAGATTTTGTAATCAAGGAGATTCTGGCCCACAAAGACAAACATCATGAACACTTTGAAAAACTGACTCCATATCTGCGTACAATATGTTCAGATGATTTTATCAGAAAACTTGAAAGAGCTATTGATCCGCTTCTCGACACAATCAATAAACTGTGCGGATCTCAAAAATACAAGGTAATCACGCCTAAATGGGAGCAAACCTCCGTCAAAGGATGGATAATACAGGGA
>JACQRL010000313.1 GCA_016206485.1 Planctomycetota bacterium
AAATCCTGTTGCCCCCGTGACTAAAATTTTTTTAGATTTCATTTTTGACGTTTATACTGCATTCCTTGGGGGATACGTACGGTCGCTTGCGGCTTTAATTTACCCGATAGATATAAATTCTTAATTCCCCATAAAAATAACTTACTGTATTGGATAACCCAGGCATATAATCTAAAACTTGATTTCCCACCGTAAAAACGATTAATCGATATAATAGGGACTTCTCCCAGTTTTAAACCATTGAGTTGAGCTTTAATCGCAATCTCAAAAGCTACCGACCACCCAACATTCGTCTCCAATTTAAGCTCATTAAACAAAGAAGGACGAAACATTTTAATGCCCACTGTCGAATCAGTGAGCGTGGTTCCTGAAATCCAATAAAAAAGCCGGTTAGCCAAACGAGAAAATAGCCGGCTGGAAAAAGCCCCCCCCAGGACCCGGCCGCCATGAGCATAGCGTGTGGCACTCACCAAGTCGCAGCCTTGATCCATAAGGGAAACCATATCCTCAATGGTAAGAACTGGTCCAATATCATCGGCTGAAATAATAAAAACATAGTCTCCTCGGGAGGCCTGGACGCCGGCTCTAATAGCATTGGTGACTCCCCGCCCTAATTTATTATGAACAGAGTTTAATGCCGGATAAGATGACCGCATTTCTTCAATAACCGGAATACTATTATCATCTAAACTGTCATAAACAATTAAAAGTTCATGCGGGATGTCGATCGTTGATTTTAAAATTTTCAACATAATCTTTAAATTCATTCCCTCGTTACGGACCGGCATTAAAATGGATAGCTTTGGTGTCATTGTTTTCGACTCTTCATAACCCTTTCCCAAAGACGACAATCTAATGAGGCATCTCGTGACAACGGCAAAACGGCTTCTTTGAGAAGAGCCTCAATGGTACAGGGTTGAATAGAAAGTTTATGGACTTTAAAACGTTCGTAATCTGATTTCCTCTCTGCGCCTATATTAATTGTTCCCACAAAATCCGAATTAAGGAGCCTGTCAATACTGTTTACTAATTCCTCTATCGGCAAGCTTGAGGTGTAACTATCAGATGCATATCGATTGTACTTAATATTTTGAGAATCAAAGAATCTTGTGCGAATAATAGAAAAATTGGTAAGCCCATGGACAGCACACTCGGCACCTAATTTCGTCCAACCATACACACTATAAGGGATGGTCGCATCTTCCTCAGAATAATGTCCGCGTGTACTGGCATATACGCCGTCTGTCGAAATATAAATAAAACGGATAGACCGCTTTGTTCTTTTTTCCTTTTCTAAAACATTTAAAACCAGATTACATGTCCCCATTAAATTGACCTCAATGGCCTTAGAAGGTTCTTGCTGACACCGGACAACTCGCGCTAAAGCCGCGGCATGAAGCAAGACATCAAAATCATGGGTTTCAAAATATTTCCGAATCGAATTAGCTTGCGTCAAATCCAATTCAATCCGTGTTGGCGTAAGAATATTTTTAAATTTTCCAGAACGACAAATAGCCCGTCCCAGCTGGCCTGAGGCTCCTGTAAGCAGAATACTCTGAGGATTAAAAGACATTTATATTTTTGTTGTTACCTTGGTTTTATTAATAATCCCCCACAAATCCACAATATCAATCCTCTCTGGAATAACCAGGCCACGGTAAGCTGAATGCGCGACAGCCACGATGACAACATCGCTGTTTCTGATCAATTCTTCTTTAGAAACAAAATCGGAATTTTTCGCATATTCATCGGAATAATAAACTGTTGCGCCTTGAAATCTTAAAATTTTTCCCAATTTAAAAGAAAGTGAGTCTCTAACATCATCAATATCAGCTTTAAATGTCATCCCTAAAATTCCTACCCTGGTCTTGTTTAACTGATGTTTTTTACTTAAATTCTTCACAATAAAATTGGGGAGACCTTCATTAATCATCATAGCCGCGTGGCCTAAAATAAACTCATTGCCGCAAAAAGCGGAAAGCTGCATCGTGTCTTTTAAAAGACACGGCCCAGCGGCAAACCCGGGTGTCGGCAGGGTCGCTGCGCGCCCGTATCCTTCCATCATAGCCTGGCGCACGCGGTCGTAATCAACTCCAAAATTCTGCGCAATCATATAAAATTGATTGGTAATTGAAAATTGAATATAACGCCAGGCATTGGAGAAAAGCTTGGTCAATTCCGCTTCGCCAACGGAAGTTTTTATAATTTTTGGGGAAAGAATGCTGAATAACTTCGCCGCGTCTTCAACGGCCTCTTGACTTAATCCTGAAACAATCTGGGGAAGTTCGACTAATTCTCGAATAGAATACCCTTGTACGATTCGTTCAGGGCAATAGGCAATGCGCCATTCTTTATTTTCTCCGAGTAATTTTAAAATCTGCTGACAGGTGTGCGGATAGACCGTACTGCGAACGATTAAGGTTTGATCCAGATGAAAATATTTTTTAAAACTCTCGATAACATTAAGAAAGAGACGCGTTTCAGGATTGAGATATTTATCAATTGGCGTTCCGAGAGCAATAACCACATAATGAGCCGAAGAGATAACCGTGGGGTCCAAAGAGATTTGGAGGCAGCCGTTTTTAAGAACTTTTTTTAAAATTGGATCCGCATCGTATTCAATAAATGGCATCACAGCATTCTTAACTTGGTCAGCAACTTCCTTATTCAAATCGTAAAGACAGACTTTTAATCCTTTATTGGCAAATGATAATCCTAAAGGAAGCCCAACGTGGCCTAAGCCGCCTATGATTGTAATATTGAATACCTTATTAGCTTTACGGCTCATATTATTTGTTTGTCTCCTATTTTTTGACTTTTACCACTCTAAGACAGAATAATAAATTTATCATGGCCGTCTCAATTAGTCAACTTCAATTTAGAATCTTGCCCAACTTTCCGTTAGAAATATACACATTATAAGAATTCTCTAATAATGCATTATCATAATGAGCTCTGCCTCCCGCCCCCAAAACAACAGGAATGCCACCGGCAATATCCCAGAGCATTATATCTCTCTCGTAATAAACCTCTGTCTTCCCTGAAGCAACATAACAAATAGAAAGAGCCGCACACCCTATCATTCTAATTTTTTTATACAAGCGAATGTCCGCAATAAAATTCTTAAGGGCCTCTTGTGAAAAATCTGTATGCACCGGGAACCCCGTGCAAAATACAGCTTCCTGTTTCTGGCCAATATCACTGACCGCCAGGGCGTAATCACCTATCCATGCGCCTTCTCCTACAATCCCGGAATAGAGTTCACCTGTATTAAAATTATTAACAACACCCAATAAAGGCTTCCTTTTATACCAGAGGCCTATGGAAACACAACATAAAGGGATATTCCTTAAATAATTCATGGTACCGTCCAAGGGATCGACTATCCACATATAATCTTTATTCTCTCCTGGCAAAAACCCCTTTTCTTCTGAGAGTATCGAAAATGGAGAATGTTCCCTTAAATGTTTGAAAATAATTTTTTCGGAATCGACATCCGCGGCTATTTTTATATCTTTGCCTTTGGCAAAATTCACTTTCGCACTTGATGGACGGCGTTCGGATAAGAAGCTGCCAGCCAGCGAGGCAGCTTCTTTAGCGATCGATAGATATCTATGAAGTTCAGTGCTTTCCATTGCGCCTGCCAATAAACTGAAAAAACTGCGAAGGATACATCACGCGTTGATCAAAAAATATAAATTTCCGCGTATAATAATACGGAAATATTGGACAAGTTCCCATTAAGACAGGCTCATATTCCTTCAAAGGATAATCCAAAATAGTGATCCCGCTTTGGTAAGTAGGCGAAGCGTCATACCTGTTCACGGTAAAGAAAAACTGTGCGGATTTGAACGCTGGGGATGTTAGGTAACTATCAAACCACTCACGGCTCATCTCGGTGAGAGAAGCAAAGTTAGTTACAAGATCAACCGTATCGGCTTGAATCATGGAATACATTGAAGTAGGCAGTAAAACGAAATCATATTTCTTAACAAATTCACGATCGATCTTTTTAGCTTCTCCGACTTCACTAAATCCAGCGATTTTAGCATTGGGGAAAAAATTTGCTAAATAATAATGAGCTAAAATTAATTGTCCGGGCATATCCACTAAAATATGGCGGCTCTGAGGATAAGCCTGTTTTAAAAGACTGGAAAATGTTCCATAACTACATCCTATATCCATACCGATAAAAGCGTCTTCCAGTTCCTTTCCAAGTGATTCTATGCTTAAAGCGAAAAGATAAATATTCCACAAATAGCGTCGAGTAAAGCGATATTGTCGATAATGAATGTGCAAAGGTCGACCAATCTCCGGGGAAGGATATTTCTCAAGCCAATAAATATAATTTTTCTCTTCGATGGTTTTAAATCCAGCCATCGCTTCCTTTATTCCTCCTCGCTGAGTGCCGAGAAAATGGTTTATAAAATGTTTAAGGGAAAACCATAATTTACTGTCATGATAAAAATTTTTTAACTTAGCGCACGGCCAATCACTAACGAAAATCTGCAGACCTCGAAAATTGCGGAGATTGTAGGTGTTGATTGTCAGGTCATTATTGAGGAGCTTCGCCGTCTCAGATTTGAATCGATCTTCCCAATCGCCGAAATCTTGATGGGGACGGTTTTTCTCAAATTCGTTAAGATATTTGATATCAGCTTCTAATTTAGCGATTAAGGCGTTATCTTCCATGGATACTATTCTCCTTTGGCTTTGATTGGGATAATGTCTTGTCCTTAAAAGCAGATATTAAATTATTAACTGTATCCATTTCCATTTGCGCGCGGCCTTCCACCGTATACGAACCAACATGGGGAGTCAAAAGGACCTGAGGATATTTCTGCAAACGTCCAGAATATGGCTCATTAACAAACGCATCCATCCATGCACCTTTAATTTTTCCGCTTTCTAAGGCCTGAACTAAAGCATCCTCGTTAATAACCTCCCCGCGCGCGGCGTTAAGCAAGAAAGTCCCCTTCTTCATCAGCTTAAATTCATTATTTCCGATAATCTCATCGGCTCCACTGATATGAACACTCATGATGTCTGCCTCTGAACATGCCTCCTTAAGGGAGCAGAATTTTACACCCTCTCCTTTGTCACGTATATTCTTATCAACGGCAATAACCTTTACTCCAAAAGGCACGAGCAATGAGGCCACCTTTCTTCCGATGCGACCGAAACCAATGATAGCCACAGTTTTTCCTTCCAGTTGATGACCTGTTATTTTTGTCCATTGACCGTGATGCAGACAATCGTTCATGACATGCACTGACCTTAAAAGGCTAAGTAATGCCGCGACCGTTAGTTCAGCGACTGCTGTCGTTGGACCAAAAGGCGTATAACAAACCTTTATATTTAATTCTTTTGCCGCCTTAAGATCAACATTCGATATCCCTGCCCCGCAGCGTGAAATGACTTTGAGATTTGTTTTTTCTAAAACTTCTCGATCAAGTGTTTCCAAACCGGCAATAAGCCCAGCGACATCATCCGTTAAGAATTTCAACAATTCTTCCTTAGTCAGTCGCCGCTTATAGACATTTTCTACAATTTCAAATCCAGCATCCTTTAAAATGTTCAATGGCCTTTGGTCTTGCGCGCCAAAACTCGAAGGCCCTATGAATACTTTTATTTTGTCTTTTTTACCCATATTTGGTTGCGTGTTTTTTCTTTATCAGACCATGCCAAACTAAACTTTGCCGCCGCAAGCATCTGGCGGCAATAAAGCTCTTTTTCTTTATCGTCAGGCATCTCAAGAACAAGGCTGCGTAATCGTTCATCCAAAAGTGTTTTAACAGCCCCCTGCAATACTTTGTCTTCGTTGCCATCGGTGTCAATCTTAAGAGCATTGGGAACAACACCTAGCTGCTGGCAAATATAGTCGAGAGTCACCGATACAATACCTTCAGACCATACCACGGGATATCCTTCTTGCGTTGTCTTGATAGCTTCTTGACTTTCCGTATGTGAGGCTGAACCTGAAGTAAGGTCTTGCAGGTTAAGATTACTTAGGCCCATAACATTGCCAATGGCCACACTATAAATAGTTACTTTGTGAAGAATTTTATTGGCCATAACATTCTCTTTTAACATATGTAAATTGGAATATTCCGGCTCAAAACAAAAACACGAAATGTTGGCAAAACGCTTAGCCGTATAGACAGAAAAGACTCCTATATTAGCGCCGATATCAAAAAAATTATCTCCCTCTTGAACATACTGATCAATATAATAACGCACCTCTTCTTCTTTATTCTTAAACAAATACCAGCGAAAATGGGTGACCCAGTTATTACAAGGCAGCGTGAATGAAGCCTGATCGACCACAACTCTTCGTCGAGGGACAAGAAAGTCAGCCAACGTCCAGGAAAAAATCAAAAAAGGATAACGCCAATCTCCCTGAGACTGTCTCAAAAAATTACAGAGTCGGGTCGTTTTAAACCATTTTCCAAATCGTGTTTGCTTGATAAATTTTACGGCTGCTTTCATAGTCACCTTTTCTATATTCACTCATTGACCAGCGGGCACAGGAACAAATGTCCCCCCGTTGGCGTTGACAATGTCTCGCTCGATAGTGAGCTCCTGGATGGGTGCGAATACCTGATCAACAAAATCCTTTTGTCTGTGATACAATGCTGATATTGAATTTTCGTCGAGTCTGCATACCTTATCTAAACAATCAGCAAATTGGACGGCCGATGCACACGCCAGCATTGAATTTAAATCATTAAAACACGGATTCATCTTAAAAAAATCATCTAGACCTAAATGGATTGATATAAGGCCATAATTAATGGCCAACAATCCAGCACTCGTGCCGCAAAAGGCCGCCAGTTGGCAAGCGTTAATATTGTCTTTGAAGTCACCATCAATTTCTTCAACAAAATCAAATCGGCTTGTCATAGAATTTATTTCTTCAGAAAATATCCTGCTATTGACCACCTGATAAATACGCAAGAAATATCTTACTCCCCAAGTTAATCTTGACTCAGCGCGAAGCCAGGAATGAAACACGCTTAATTCATTGGGATGACTTATCAGCACCAACACTTTTAGGTTTTTTCGAGAGAGTGATTTCACTTTTAAATTACTGCTTAATGATTTTTTGCTGCCCCAAATAGTTAGCGCATTAGGATTTTTATGGCCCCAAGACAGGAAATAGTCCACGTACTTGGAACCACAGACCGCGTATCTGTCGGGTTTAGGCGCCCGGGGCTCATGAACATTGCGCAGGCACAAGGCCAAAGAATGCTGCGGATGCGGCGTATAACCGATCACAGGAATACCGGCCTCTCGGCAGGAAAAGAGAACAGCTCTTTCTATCATTTTTTCTTCATACGTCGAAATAACACATTGGTAGCGATGTTTCTTGAAGATATTGCTTAAGGCATAATACCCGCATATTTGAGTTAAAAAAAATGACCGCGACAATTCGTTTAACAGATAATTGGGCCAAAAACGAAAGGATTTATATTCACCGCATTGACATGGATTCTTACTTAAAGAGATTAACCCGGTTAAAAAAATCAGGTATATATTTAAAAAAATGCTTTTCAAAAATCCCACGAAAGAAATATTGTCAATGAGGAAAAAAACTTCTGCCTCTATCCCTCGGCGGAGATCTTTAACTTGTGAAAATACGCTGTCGACACATCCATAAGCGATGGAAACATTCTTCTTCACGCTCAAGGCATCGAATAGTCCATCGTAGTGAAATTTATAGCCAGAGGTTAAAGAAACATTGGTAACCGATTCGTAGAGCACAAGCACATCGGATTTAATAAAGCCTGCCTTACGAAAAAGGTGGTGCCTCAAAATATGGACAGCATTTTTAAATAATTTTAAAACAGCAATAAGCAGATAGCTGAATAAAGAAACTACCCGAGGCGTCCACTTCTTATCTCTTTTCATTACTAAATCTTTCTTAAACTCTTTAAGGTAGATAGCAACCTCGCAGGGGCAGCCGATAAAAAAAACCTCTTCGGTGTCTTGATGTATCGAAAGCCATTCTAAAAAAGCTCTCGCGAAAAAAAGTGGCTTGAAGAGCTGTTCCTGCGCCCAGGGCCTGGCATCAAGCCTGGACATTCCTGCCACCCACCACCAACGGGTAAAGCGCAGGAATTTGCTCGATAAACGAGCAAAAGATTGATCGATTTCATCAAGCCACTCGTCACTGCGATTTTGAATGATTTCCCTAATATTAATGTAATCCAAGTGTCCAGCCAAAACCTCGTCATACTTATAAATCGCAAACGGGGAAACTATATTTTGGGGGATTTCAGCTAAAAAAATTATTCTCATTTTACCTGATATGCGCCTTTAAAGAGTTTTTGAAATAAGGGGTCCTTTTCTAGTAAACGCTCCATTCTTTCTAACTCGGGTGGGGTATCCACACTGACCATGTCTTTGGACAGGCACGTGTCAATGGGAAAACCGTTTTCCAGAATCCGCATCATATCCACCCCGATCTGTTTTTCCAGAGGTGTTTCAGCCCATGAGGCAAACTGCATCAGCAGCGGTTTTCTAAACAGATATATACCTATCTGTTTTATTCCCTGTTTAAAAAGCTTTTGACTATAGACAGCATCGGGTTGACGAAAAAATTTAACTACTCTGCCTTTCCCATCGACTTCTGTCTTAACAACATTCTTATCAATAAACATATCCCATTCATCGATGAGTGACACCAAATTAATACATTGAATGGCCCTAGTATTTCTCATCATTTCGATGGCTTTATCCAACGATTCTGGATCAACGAGAGGTTCATCCCCCTGGACATTAATGACGATATCGGCATCAATATTTGATGCCGCTTCAGCAACCCTATCCGTTCCCCTCGTGTGTTTGTCCGAAGTCATAATGACTCTTGCCCCAAAGGCTTCGGCCGCTTCTTTTATGGGATGGTTGCATGTCGCAATATAAATTTCATCAATATATTGGGCGGTTTTCACCCTACGAAACACATGTTCAATCATCGGATACCCTAAAATTTTCTTGATAGGCTTCCCATAAAACCTTGAACTTTCCATACGGGCGGGAATGATACATACTGTTTTCATAAGTATCTTTCTAAAAACTGATTAAATATAATCAATATGAAAAAATTTCCAATCTATACCGGTAAATTCCTTGTCAGAATCGATATACTTCCCTAACAAATTTGTCTGCCAGCGCGGTATAAATCCAACGCCCTTGACCCAATCAAGGAGGGGGTCATTTTCTGCGCATTGAATCCGCAATTCTTTCAAGTTTATTCGATTGGCTAGGTTCATCGTCAAATGATATAAATCATTTCTTATCTGTTCCTCGTCAGGGACAAGCCATTCAAGAATATCAAAACGATGAACACCGTCTCTTAAATTTGTTTCCCCCAGAAGGACATATCCCTGGACAACATCCC
>JACQRL010000023.1 GCA_016206485.1 Planctomycetota bacterium
CCTTATTCCGTATTCTTCTGCTTTCTTAAAGAATCTCTCTGCCTTTTCCCTGTTCTTTTCTGTTTGACTTTCACCCCCTATCCTCCAGAATGCACTTACCATATTCATATTGTGTTCTTTAATCCGTTTAAACTCTTTATCAAAATCCATATCTTGCCTGAGATCGTCAACCTCCATTGCACAGAGTAAAAACCTGGGGAAGAAATTGTTTTTTGTAGTCTCAGCTGCACTATAAGCATTAAACCAAACAATAAAAATAGTCATCAATACCACTGAATTAAATATCTTTTTCTTTCTCATTTATCTGTCTCCTCCTTTATTTTTCAAAAACTGGATTCATTATCCACTTATTATCATCCATTTCTTCATACATCATATCTGCCAGGATATTCCATGAGGCATATCCTGATGCATAAAGCGGTTCGCCTGTATCAGCATGGTAATTCTCTGTAAATGAACCGATTTTCTTAATGGAAGAAGCAAGGAGATGCACTGCCCTATCAGCAAGATTTCCTGCCTCCTTCTTAAACCCATAATATAGAAGTGCATGAAACATAAAATATACCAGCGGTATCCATACAGGGCCCTGCCAGTTTGAGTTTGTCAGTCTATTATGGTTACCAAAGCGTGGGGGATTACCCCAGATGGCATTATTATAATACTCGCTTGATTTTGACAGACTACGTATGCCGTATGGACTCAAAAAATGCTTTTCGTTTAAGATATATTGTTCAATCATTGATTCTGCATTTTTCTTATCGGCTATCCTGGCATATAACGGGATTAAATTTGAACATGACTGAAATGCATAATAACCTACGGATTTACCAAGGGAGGCATCTTCGTAATTAAACTGATGTTTATCAGAACAAAGATTATATGCGGAATAGGAATTCATCCTGCCATACCACAGGATTTTATTGACAGCGGCACGTAATTTTTTTGCTTTTTTACAAAAAATAGCATGGTCACTTTTTTTATCTAATTTGTACGCCAGAATAGCCGCGGCACGATATTCCAGATATAACCAGGCATTTATATCTACAGGTATAATTATATCTGGTTGAAAAAAAGTGGTCACCACATCATTATCAAACCCGCTCGTCCATGAGACAGTCCAGCGGAAAAGATTATGCGGCGTGCTGAAATTGGTTTCATAATATTTAATATAATGCTTGAGATTGCTGAACTGCCCATTTGCCCATTCTATATCACCGGTCTGAGACAAATACATCAATGCCCCCTGCATTAAAAACGGCTGGGCATGAAACCGCGGGGAATTATGCATCGGTCCGTCTTTATAATGTATCACGTTGGGCGTAAAACCATCACTGGTCTGGTAATACAGAAGATTGTCAATAAGATATTTAAAATACTCGGGCTTTCCCGAGTAGGCAAACCGCATAGCCATATGGTGATTATCCCAGCAAAAAATTGCCCCATTATAGAACTTACTGTGTGTAATTGAAAGATATGGGTATGGCAATGCCTTGGCAGAGACTCTTTCTAAAACAGGCATTATCTTTTCTATGTGATTGTGGACTATCTTATAATCATTCCTGTTCATAAATATTTTTGAGCAAGTCGTATTCTCTATCTGGATGCTCCCTGTGTATTTCTTTCCAGAAGATTATTCAATCTATTCTCTATCAACTCTAATACTTCATCAATAGACGTATTACCGATAGTGAACCTTTCTAAATTTTCTACTATTATTCGTTCCTGTTCCCTGTAAGAAATATGGGGATTAACTATAGTCCGGTAGTAACTTTTTGATAATGACAATGACTTTAACATTGCCTTCTTTGCCTTTTCAGGCTTGCTGGAATCCGCAAGGTAATAATCCATCTCCTCCCCCTGAAAACGGATGGGAAGAGAATCGCCTACTTCCACCAGAAATTTAATCCTTTCAGGCTCTGTCATAAACCTGGCTAAATCATATGCCAATCTTGGGTGTTTACTGCCAGCCCAAACACCCAGGGAGAGGTATGCTAAGCGAATGAATCTTTCTTTCCCTTCTGCCTTCGGTATAAGCGTTGCGTCCCAGTCTAATTTCCCTTTTCCCTCTTTAATTTTAAATGTAGCCACTTCCCAGCCGTTTCCCCAGTACATAGCCGCTTTACCGAGAATGAATGGCTCCCTGGTTCCCTGATTTGCTCTTTCTAAAGGAGTAGGCGAGACCTTGTGCTTGGCATAAAAGTCTTTCCAGAAATTCAATGCTTCCTTTGCTTCTGGACTATTGATTATACATTTTGTCTTATCCTCATTCCATAACTTACCCCCGTTCTGCAAGATAAGACAAAGCCAATCAGTGCTGGCTATACACCCATACTGGATAACCCTGCCCTGTTCGTCCCTGACAGTCAGTTTCCTGGCTGCTTCTAAACAATCCTGCCATGTCCATGTTTCATCAGGATAGTCTAATCCTTTTTCGTCAAATAGTTTCCTATTATAAAAAAGAATATCAACATTACAATTCCCGGGTAAGGCATAGAGTCTGCCATTCCCAAGATGTGCCTCTATTAAGGATGGATAGATGTCCTTGAAATAATCTTTATCTTCTTCATACCACCCTGTCAAATCAGCAAGGGCATTTTTAGAAATATAAGTGCCTAAATCATCCGCAAAGAACACGTCAGGGGCAGTATTAGAAGCCAACTGAGTCAAGAGTTTGCCCTCGTATCCCCCTGGCACAGGTTCGTATTTAACAATTACATCGGGATGTTTAATCTCAAACTTTTTGGATTCTTCGCTTCTAAATTTGTCATAAACCGGATAGCCATAGCCAGACCACCGCAGAATAATTCTGTCTCCCTTATCCTTACCTGACTCTTTTGAACAACTGACGATTAAACCAATTATTGTCATCACTGCTAATGTTTGTGCCAATATCCTCATTCCACAACTCCTTTTTTAAATATACCTTTACGTTGACCGCGGCAATTACTATCATTCCTTTACCGGTTCGTTGATTCCCATTAGTTTATTTAGCCGAAGCAATTCCCTCCTGCTTGCTGCAAAATCATGTACTCCTTCATAGACTCCATCATGAGGTGTGCCAGAGTAGTCATTTTTAATGTAAATTCCCTCTGGTAAATCCGGAGGTATCCATGCATTAAACATAAAAGCGTATATGTTTTTAATACCGCATTTTTTTAGTTTATCAATCTGAAAATTTATATCGTCATAACTTCTGTATGCCCATATCTGAACATATATCTCGTCATTGTCAACGCCTGAGTTTCTTATTATATCAATTGCTTTCTTAAAACGTTCTTCATAGCCATCCGGAATAAGTGACGCACTGGGATAATCGTTATGCCATTCATAAATATATCCATCTTTCTTTACCGTAGCAGGCTCTATCCATCCCCAGGATGAAACAGGATCTGCAGGAGGAACGGGACACCATAAATATACC
>JACQRL010000315.1 GCA_016206485.1 Planctomycetota bacterium
GACTTTATAAAAATGGCACTGTAGTTGCAGAAATCACCGATAAAAAGATTTCTTTTGGAACATATCCTACAATGTTTATAAGTGGTTTCTGGGCAGACTATGTGGCAAATGGAATAATAGATGAGTTAAGAATATCAAACAAAGTCAGATATGGTAAAAATTTTACACCACCAACGAGATAGTTTATACGGAGCAATGTGGGATTAGAGAGATGAAGAGGATTAAATTAAATATTGAAGAACCAGGGGGGATTGATAGACTATCCTGGCCAATTACCCAGGGAATTCCTTTTCCGGACAAGGATTTAGAAAGAGGGGCACCGGTCAGGGTAGTGGATAGAAAAGGGAATATTCTCCCTGTACAATCTGCCTGTTTGGCTACCTGGGACAAAGATTTAAGATATGTTAAGTGGCTGCTATTGGATTTCCAAATAGATCTAAAGGCACATGAAATCTCAGAGGTTTTTGTGGAGTATGGCCGAGATGTAGTGGAATCGGTTCAGCCACAACAACCACTAAGAGTTGATAGAAAAAATGAAAATATTATAATCTCAACTGGTAGTTTGATATTGGAGCTGCAAGAAAAATGTAATTTCCTTAAATCTTGTAAGATAAAGGCAAGAGAAGAAGAGCGGGAAATATTTAAATCTTTTCCCGGACCATTCCATTACATGGTTGGTTCTCTCTTTGATACTGCGAAATCCTCTACATCTATAATCACTATTGAGGAATCAGGTCCCCTGCGGGCATGTATTTGTGTAAAAGGATACCACGCAACACATGATGGAATCAGATTCTCCCCATTCATACTTCGGATTCATACCTATGCTGGAAAAAGTGATTTGCGTTTTTATCATACTTTTATCTTTGACCAAGACCCAAATCAGGTAGAACTCTCAGCCATTGGGATAAAATTTCCTTTTGATTTAGGATATGATTTAAGAATGGCTTTTGGGGGAGAAAATAAACCATACTTTGCAGAGAAATGGAAAGAAGCGCTGTTTTTACAAACATCAGATATAGATTATAGTGTTACATTGGATGGTTGTTCTTTGGGAAATGGTTCGCGAACACATGGTTGGGCAAGCCTTTCTGGCCCGAAAGGTTCGGTAATAGTAGCGTTACCAGATATATGGAAAGAATATCCTAAGGGTATATCTATGAGTAAGGATGGAATGATAGATATACAAATCTGGCCGGCTGACTATAAGAAGAATCTAGTGTTCTGGACACCATTTAAAGAAGAGGCGATTATACTTAGTGCCTCTGAGTATTTAGAAATTGTTGTCAATCGGAACGAAGAGAGTTTTAGACGAATCCTACAGAAACATCCAACTGCGCCACTGAATCTGAAAAGTTTTGGAATCCAGAATGAAGAGAATTTGAAGTGGGTTGAGGCTATGATTGAAAAATATGCACCTGAACGAGTGGTTTCTTATAATGATACAGGGACATCAGATGGAACTGGTGCAGCAAAGACAACCGAGTTTGTTTTAAAATTCTCTTCAGAAGTTATTTCGGATGATGAGGCTGAAACTTTTGGAATTTCAGTTCAGGAACCTGTGATTGCTCCACCAGAACCCTCTTATACTTGTGCTACGGGTGTTATTGGACCATTCTATCATAAAGGGGACCCAAGGTTTACGGAGATAGACAAGGGACTGGATGATATTGTAAAATTATATATTATTGAACCCAGAGACCGTTGTCATCTCTATGGAATGATGCGTTACGGAAATATGGTCTGTTCCCATTCTCCTGCTCCTGGTGTGGCTTATCGTTACTATTATAAAAAGGACCCTAATAAGGCACTTAGATATGTCGGTCCCTACAATAATGAGGCAAATGACCAGATTTATTCTGTGTGGGGAAACTTTATTCGTTCAGGTGAGAGGGAACATTTTCTAATTGCTTTAGCATATAGTCAGTGTGTGGCTGATGTGGCTATTTGTCATACTCATCCAAGTAATCCACGTGTAGTTGGATTAATACACTATCACAGTGCACATGAATGGAGCGGAAATCATAGTCCCTCTCATACACTTATAACAGGGTTACTACTCCATTATTATTTTACAGGTAACCGCCGATTACTTGAAGTATCTCTTGAAGTAGCAGATTGGGTTATTCGCTGGCAAGAGCCATGCGGTATTATTTCCAATAGGGATGGTGCTCTCCATCGGGAATTCACTGGTCCTCTTTGGTGTTTAATGGAAGCATATAAGGCAACATGGGAGACCAAATATGAAGACCTTGCCAGACGGAGTTTAAACTGGTTTCTCAAGACACAATCTAAGCCAGGAACATTTCCTATTAGCGTATACACACGAGGAGAAAGAGGTAACGAAGCCTGGGTGGAACCAACTGACGAACCAGCAGTTCATCAAGCAGCAGGCGGGATATACGAAATTTTCAGAGACGGTATGCGGTTCTTTCCGAGTAGGCTACTTAAAAAGACTATTATTGCTGAGGCAGACCATATCATCTGGAATACACCTACTTCCAACTATTTTACCAAGGAGATGGCAGAAAAATGGCTGACTAATCGTTCTAAACTTTGGCCAGTTGATAATAAATGGTACTGGACACAGTGGGCCGGTACTTTTCACGGAGGAACTCTCCATCTGTTGATGTTTCAAGCAAATGTAGTCTGTTTAGCCTACAAAATTACCGGTAATCCCATCTATGTAGCCTATGCCAAGTATATAGTGGAAGAATGGTTTCCAGATATGGCAGAAAGACTAAGAAATTTCTGCCCTTGTTCCTTTACATCCATAGGATTAACTGTGTCTATTCCTGTTATGATGGCTATTATATCCGAAGCAATAGAAAAAGATCCTGATAATGTAGAGAAAGCGGAAGGGGAATGGCGGCGAGAGCGGACAGAACTGGGCCATCCAATTTATGACGGTCCGTATCCAGGAATTCCTATTGACCAAAAGCACTTTGATGCCTGTGCGAATGTTATTGGTTTACCACCTGTTAGTCTTGGACTTAAAGAACCTCAGCCACGCCCAGAGGCAAGATGCTTGGGGATAATTGAATATGATGCTGAGAATTAGTTTAGTTATTGCAAAGGAGTTAAGATGACCAGACACGGTGTCGTCGTTATTGGGTGTGGTGTCACGGGTAGTATGCACTGTCAATCCGTTTGCAATATGCCTTCGCTTCAGTTATTGGGAGTTGTTGACATTATTGATACTAGAGCCAGGGACTTTGCCGAACGATTCCGTGCTGATGAATGGTCGACTGACTATCACAAATTCCTTAATCATAGGGATTGTGACCTTGTAATTGTGACGACATGGCCTTCAAGCCACAGACAGATAGTTATTGATTTCCTGAAGGCAGGAAAACACGTTCTCTGTGAGAAACCATTAGCTCCAACGTTAAAAGATGTGGATGAGATTATTGCAACAGTCAAAGAGACAGGAAGGAAATTATTGGTCGGTTATATCATACGACATAATGCCTCTTATAAAAAGATAAAGGTGATGATAGATGAAGGACAGATTGGTTCACCGATTATCATGCGAATGTTAGGTGGCGAGCATCCGATAGAAGATGAACACTGGCGTCGGGATGTTTTGTTGGCAAAGGAAACCTCTCCTATTATTGACTGTGGATGCCATTATGTTGACATAATGCGTTGGTTCACGAGAGCAGAGGTTCTTAGTGTTAGTGGTGTTGGTCTACGGCTTTCTCCTGAGATTCCAGAAGGTAAATATGACTATGGGATTATTACTGTCAGATTGAATGATGGTTCTGTAGGAATTTATGAAGTTGGTTGGACCAGGAATTACCGAAATTTTAGTGAAAAGGAATTCGTTGGACCGAAGGGAAGAATTAGATTGATATACCGTGAGTTCAGAGGATGCCATCCTGAAGAAGGGGACCTCATTGAGTATTATTCTTACCCGGGACATTATGAGATTATCAATGTAAAAGGAGTGATGAAAAGGGCTGATGTGCAATTACAATACATGGTTGACATGATAGAACATAATGAAGACCCTATGCAGGGATTAGAAGATGCGCGGAAAAGCTTAGAAATTGTCCTTACTGGCGATGAGGTTATCAGAAAAGGGTTGATGTGTAGTAGTATAGATAACAAGAGACTCAAATGAAATATCACAGGTTGTAAGGAGGTCTATAGATTTATGAAAGGAAAAATGAAAGCGGCATGGTTGAGAGGACTTCGTAATTTTCAGATTGTAGAGGTAGATATGCCCCGGATAAAATCTAACCAAGTTTTAGTAAAGGTTAGCAAGATTGGTATCTGTGGGTCAGACAGAGGGATGTGGGATGAGCACCATTTTTTTAATGAGTTATATAAATGGGAGGATTTCGAACCTGGGGAACATGGGCATGAAAGTGTTGGTAGAGTTGTGGAAGTTGGTAAGGATGTGAAAGGAATTAAGGAGGGAGACCAAGTAGTGCGACTGAATCTCTATGACTCTATGGATTTGAAAATGGCAAATTTTGCAGAGTACGCGGTTTCAGATTGTTGCATTCCATGTAATGGAGCAAACCCTGATGTTATGTGTTTTACAGACCCTGTAATGGTTGCCCTAAATCACATCCATCATGCTAATCTCTCACCAGGAGATACAGCTGTAGTCATGGGGCAGGGATTACTCGGTCTTATCGTTACTCAACTTCTGATACATAACCACGTAGATGTAATAGCGACTGATGTCTCTCAAAAACGATTAAATTTTGCTCAAGGGTTTGGTGCGAAGGTTTACCATGCTAATGACCCTGATATGGTCAAAAAGATTAAAGAATTAGCTACAAATATTCAAGCAGTGATTGAATGTTCTGGGTCAGATGAGGCTATAGATTCAGCCTGTCATTTATTGTCAAGAGGTGGAAGTATTGTAGTCATGGGTGCTACGAGAACCAGGATTACCTTCAACTACACTCAATTAAGAATAAAGGGCGCATCAGTGAAATTCCCCATGAATAGGGTAAACCATAAAGACAACTGGTTGACGGCGGCAAGATTGCTTATGCGTGGGGAGATTGAAGTGAAAAGTTTCATTGATAAACGTGATAAGATTGAAAATATCCAGTGGGTGCTGGAACATTATGACGATGAATGGATAAGAGTAATTCTGGATGTGGGAGATTCATATTAAATTTTGAAACGATGGTAGTTTACAAAATGTGCGATGGACAAGGTTTAAGATAGTAA
>JACQRL010000324.1 GCA_016206485.1 Planctomycetota bacterium
GATCATGAGTTCTGTATTTAGTATTTTTTTCAGACTTTTTGCCTGATGCATTGTTTCTTCTTCGGTTATTGGTATAAAATTCCAGTTATTGCTCCATGCGTTGTTGAAAATCTTAACCATATTTAATACTTCGTGGTCAAGCTCCGCTTTATTTGCAGATCTGTAATGTATTTCTGTTGATTGAGGTATTTTGTCGATATCGAATACTTTAAGTTTATCCCTTGTGACCTCAAATGACAGCAGATCTTTTGCTTTTTGGTAATTGTTATTAATGATGAGCTGATCGTAGTAATCGTAGTTGTAAGGCATGTTTAGAGTGTTCGGTTTATCAAAACAGTTTACCAGCACACCGCAAGTATAGTTTATTGTAGGGTTGAATGGTCCTGTGATGGATTCATATGATAGTTTTCTTGCTTCATTCTCTACCGTTTCAAAAAGCAAGTTCGACATATTCTGATCATTAACAGATTCATAAAATCCAAAAAAGGCAGTTTTTTGTCTCCAGTGTTCGTAGTGTGTCGGATTTTCTATAAATGCTATTTGTCCGGAAAGGATGCCGCCTTTAAATCCGAGGAAAAGTTTCATTTTTATATTTTTATGAATCGGATGTTTATTTGCTTTTAGTAACTCTTTTCTTTCACTGTACAATTGAGGTGTCCAGAATTGCGAGTGTAAATAGAGCGTATTAGGGAACCCAATGAAAGCAGACAGCTCTTTATGATTTGAAACTAGTTTTACTGAATATGTAGACAAAAATTAGATCACCCCGAGTTTTTTGCCGACTTTCTCGAATTTTTGCAGTATTGAATCCAGATGTTCTTTTTTATGAGTTGCCATGTAACTGGTTCTTAGAAGACACATATCCTCTGGTACTGCAGGAGACAGTATAGGATTGACATAAACACCTTCTTCGAAAAGCAGCTTCCAAAATCGTAATACGAGTTCCATTTCTCCCAAGATGATTGGGATTATTGCCGTTTCTGTATTTCCAGTTTCAAATCCAAGCTGTTTGTATCCTTTTATCATATATTTAGCTGTTTCATGGAGTTTCTGGACTAAAGATGCGTCTTTTTCCATAACTTCAAGGCATGCTTTGACTGTTGCAACGGCTGATGGCGGCATTGCTGCGCTGAAAATAAGCGATCTTGCATTGTGTTGGATGTAATCCATTACTACTGATGGGCCTGCAACAAAACCTCCAAGTGATGCAAACGTTTTGGAAAACGTTCCCATTATCAAGTCTATACTTTCCCATGCATTAAAGTGTTCCGTAGTCCCGCGTCCGGTTTTACCAATTACTCCGACACCATGTGCGTCATCAAGCATAATACGGAACTTATATTTCTTTTTCAGCTTTACTATTTCAGGTAGATCAACGATTGTTCCGGTCATGCTGAATACGCCGTCTGTAACAAGTAGTAGTCCATCGACATCAGGTTTGTCCTGAATCTTGGTTAGAACTCGTTCAAGATCTTCAGTATCATTATGTTTGTATTTAGCGATTTCACCGAATGATAACCTGCAGCCATCGATAATACTTGCATGGTTTTGTCTGTCGCACAAAATGATGTCATTTTTGCCAGCAAGTGCAGAAATTGTACCCAAATTTGTCTGGAATCCTGTGCTGAAGACAAGGCATTTTTCCTTTTTCACAAACTTTGCCAGTTTGTTCTCTAATTCCTCATGAAGGTCTATTGTGCCATTGAGAAATCTTGATCCGGTGCAGCCTGTCCCATATTTTTCAATTGCTTTGCGTGCCTGTTCGTTTACATACGGGTGCTGGGTGAGCCCGAGGTAGTTATTTGAACCTGCCATGATCATCTTTTTGCCTTTTACTATTACCTCCGGTCCTGTGGATGAGCTAAGGGGTATAAAATATGGGTATAGTCCCATTTCGTGCGCCTCTATGTGTCTGGTGTAGGCAGCACACTTATCGAATAGATCTTTGGTCATTAATTTAATAGGGACAATAATAAGACATGGGTGTAGAACATCAAGATATAGTTTTGGATATGTGAGGGTTTTCTACTTATCTTCTATCTTTTTTAATACTACTGTGTATGGTTTTGTTATATCAATGTTGGAAATGAGCGGTGCAGGGGATTTATAAGATCTATGTGAAAAGGTTATATTGTGTATTGATTTGTTAAGAAGATTGGTGATTGTGAAGTTTCCATTTTCATCGGAGAAGACAGGTTGCAGTGAATAATACCCTGAGAGTTCTTCTTCAGTTTTTTGTGTGCACATTACATATACTCTTGCTATCGGGTCTCCATTTTCATCGATACAACGGCCTGTGAATGTTGAGGTTTTGGATTCACTTTTCTTTTCAATTATGACAGTGAGGGGTTCATTAATAGCCGCGTTTTGAATTTTGAGAGCTTTATATGTGATGTTTGGGTTTGGCACGAATGTTATCGTTTTTATGGGTTTTTCCAGTATTCCAATAAGCGTGAACCCTCCTGCTGCGTCAGTTATTGCATAGATCATTGACATTCCTTCCTGAGATGCATAAATACTTACGTTTGAAACCGGATTGCCGCTCTCATCAATGCACTTGCCTGAAAAGTTTAGAGATCCCTTCTCCATGGATATTTCTATATTAGATTCTTCTCCTGCCTGAAACGGCCCAATCTGCAGCTGCGTATCGGCGTAACCAGGAAATACGCATGTCATTATTAATTTTATTCCGCTTGGAACTACAAAAGTTGTTTCTCCATTAATACTGTTAAATGAGTACTCAGGAAATTCATGCGTTTTGTCCTGTACTGTTATTGTGGTTGATGGATTTATCGTTTTTGGAGAAAATATCAGTGATAATTTGCTCGTCGGGATACATTCTAATGTGATGTCCAGTATGGTGTTTTTTTGAGTAATGCTTAGCAATTTGTTATATGAGTAGCATTGTTTGGTGTAAAATGGTTCATAGTCTTTTTTATTGTGCCCAATTATTCTTCTTGGAAGCTGCTGATACATGCGGATGAGTACTGAATCAGTTCTTCCTACCTTTGAGTAGTAAGCTATGTCAAATTTGAATTCATTATTAGAATAACTTGTTGATAATATTGCTGTGATAGGTTCACATGTTGCGATATCTGCGACATTATTAGTTGGTAATACATGTGCATAAATATAGGGACTGTTTAGTATACTGTTGTCACAAGTTTTGATTATCCCATTGATTTTGATGCTCCTTAATTCTTCTTTAGTATCTGATACAGAAGATGAAACTGCTTGTGTTTCAAAATTATTATTGTTATCCGGATTTTGTTCAGCTGATTCCTGCGTTGTTTTTGCGGCAGGTTGAGCGATTGTTTCTTCGTTATTACTGGCCTGTATCCGGTGTTCCGGCTGGTCTAGGGATTTCTTAATTAAAAAAAGGAATATCAGAATCCCCAGTATTGCGAGCAGGAAAGATACCTTTTTTAGCATATTAGCTGATTAATGCCTTTATTATCATTAGATATAAGGACGTTTGGTTATGATAAAATGAGCTCTATTTTATTTGTTACTGTTTGTTGAACCTGAGTGATCTTCCTGTTTTATTTCCAGAATGAAAGCCAGACTTGTGCCTGCATCGAAATTGTTAAGCGCAAGCGATTTATAGTTTTGGTGTTTAAATCTTAGATATTCAATTTTATTGTCAATAAGGC
>JACQRL010000319.1 GCA_016206485.1 Planctomycetota bacterium
ACCCCACAGGCTAGCAGAACCCTTATTCCGGATCCTACTAGGTTTACACGTTCGGACCTTCTACTTGACAGGTTAGCTCAAAAGATAGACCCACCTCATGTAGTAACTACGAATCTAGTTGAAGCTACTTTATCCCAGTCTATAAGAGGCCTAGTGGCTAGTGATGGAGAAATGAATTCTCAAGCACTACTCTCTATTGAAGCTTCCAGGGTAAATGGATTGGATAGAATCTCTTCACTGGGATGGGCAGGTGTAGATGCCACAGTTCTCATGGAACTTGCCTTGGATATTTTTGAACAATTTTGCGTGGGTGGTAAATTAGGGGTTAAGTATGAAAAAGACAAGCCAAGGACACATGGATGCAAGACTGCCTTGGAAGTTTTTAGAGACAGGGAAGGGGATTGCAACGAATTAACTCATCTCTACATATCACTCTGGCTAGCTTCCCAACAACTAAACAGATCCTCAGCACACGCCATAATTAAACCTGTTGATGTAGCGTCCACTGAACCCTGTGTTTATGACCATGTATGCGCTGCCCTATTCATAGATATGGATCAAATGGCAGACTTTGTCAGAATCAAATATCAAAGGTACAGGCATGAAAAATTTGACAATGATTCCGAATTTAGGACTATGATCCTACAAGAAGCACAAATTGAAGAGACACCTGGCCTTGCAATGATCCTAATAGACTTAACAGAGAAAAAAGAAGGCTTTGGCATACAACATGGACAAATAAGGGTTGTTGATCTCTATGATTTACTCTACTTTTACCATTATGATGCCTACATGAACCTCTGGCCAGCCGGCAGACATGAGGAAGCCTTAAAGCACTTCATAACAGGAATGAAAATGAGCTTTAACGAAAGGCATGTATTAAGATTCGCAAATCAACTTTTAGAAGAAGGTAAAAAGGAGATGGCAATACTTCTACTGGAAACAGCAATATCAATTAAATCAACAAGGGAACTATGGAAAACCTTGTCCGGGATATTCCTAAGAGCTTCAAAGGCAATTCCAGAAGCTGAAAGTTACTTAAGAAAATATATTGAAAACAACCCAGAAGACCCATATGCACGCTATGAGCTAGCGCTTATCCTATGGGAACCTAGTGCAATTGATGAGGCTCTTGAACATATAAACAAAGCACTGCAAATCCTGCCAGAAGAACCTCTGTTCCAACAGGCTCTCGTATCCCTGAAGAGGTATAAAGGTTCGTCATGAGTCGACTTTTGTAAGCGAAAGTGTCGAAACCTTTATAAATTTCTAACTCTACTAATTCCAAACTATTACTTTATTTAAGGAGGTATAAACATGATGAAAGAATGGGATAAATATCTTGTTGAGGCTATTGGTACTTTCTCACTTGTATTCGTAGGAGCGGGTGCAGTAATGGTAAACACCATTACTAATGGCGCTTTAGGCTTGGTTGGCGTTGCTCTGGCACATGGCCTAACTCTTTTGGCCATGATATATGCAGTAGGCCATATTTCTGGAACGCACATAAATCCTGCAGTTACAGTCGGTTTGTTCATTGGTAAGAAAATAAACGGAAAAACAGCCGTTTTTTACATAATCTCCCAATTAATAGGCGCATCAGTTGCTGGCTTTTTGCTTTTAGCACTATTCCCAACTGCACCACAAGCATTGCACCTGGGAGTTACTGACCTGGCACAGGGAGTAACAACACAGCAAGGAATTCTCTGGGAAGCAATACTGACTTTCTTCCTTGTCTTCGTAGTCTACGGTGCAGCAGTACACAATAAGGAAGCATCAAACTTTGCTGGAATACCTATTGGTCTGACTCTTGCCTTCAGCATATTAATCGGCGGTCCATTCACGGGTGCAGCATTAAACCCGGCAAGAGCCTTTGGACCAGCACTTGCATCTGGCTACTGGGCTACACAAATAGTCTACTGGATCGGTCCATTAATCGGAGCAATAGTTGCTGCATTAGTCTATGAATATGTAATCCGTGGAGACAAAGAATAAGCTCCACTCTTTCTTTTTATTTTCTATTTTTTACCCCTGTAAATATTGGAATCAAGAACATTAATGCATAGTAAACAAGAACATCCAAGTCATAATAATCCTTAACACCAAATGCCTTCACAAGAAGGAAATAGTCCAGAACAA
>JACQRL010000326.1 GCA_016206485.1 Planctomycetota bacterium
CTGTTTGGCAGAGGATGCAGGCCGTTTTGAACGTTTGCTACAGGAACTCTGATGAATTCCGCAAATCCGCCCGGATCAACATTGGTTGTCCGTAATTGCTCGCAGGTAGTTTCATGACCATCTTTACAGTATGAACAGTTTTCACAAGGAACGTGGTGAGCGACTGCCACATGTGTCCCATTTTTCCAGTTCTTATTTTTACTTTCAATGATTTCGCCCGCGATTTCGTGTCCTAAAATGAGTCCTCTCCCTGTATTCCGTATGCTGTCTTCTGTTTTCTTCTTTCTGTATTCCCACATAACATCACTTCCGCAGATTCCGCTTGCATGAACCTTGACCAAAACTTCAGATTCGTTTATTTTCGGGACAGGGATCTCCTCTATGCGAATGTCGTCGTTGTTGTAGTAGAAGGCGGCTTTCATCGCGAATTATGGAGCGTGGAATGTAGAGCGTAGATCGTTGGGGTTACCTTTTTGAACATTCGATAAATTTTTCGTGGGCTTGATTGACGTTGGCCTTGTTGTGAACTATTTCGCGGAGCGCCTGGATCATAGCGATTGGATTTTCGTGCTGCCATACGCGTCTGCCGAAATCTATCCCGCTTGCGCCTGCTTTTATTGCTTTGTATGCCATTTCAAGGCTTGACTTTGTCTGGTCTCCGGACTTCGGAAGCTTGCCTCCAGCTACCACTGTTGGAACGGGACACGCTTGTACTACTCTTTCGAATCCATCACCACAGTAATATGTTTTCACGAAATCTGCTCCATGTTCAACGAGCATCCTGCCGGCTCGGGTAAGAAAATCTGCATCCTGTTCCAGACTTCCAAGTCTTTTTCCTACTGCTACAACTCCTAGCACAGGAAGGTTGTGCTCTTTTGCCTGCCTTGCCATGGTCGCAAGGTTATCAAGGGTTTGATCTTCATATTTTGTTCTAAGATAAACGGAGACAGCGACAGCGGATGACCCAAGTTCTTTCGCGTCTTTTGCAGAAAGTATCAGTCTTTCTTTCGCCATTGTGTCTTCCTCATGAAGTAAAGAATACATGTGTTCATAGTCTGCAGATTCTTGCTCATTTAGTTTGTTTAATTTTTGTTTGTACTCAGTAAATAGTTTGTCGAACTTTTTGCCGGTTCTCTGTTCAAATGTCCATTTGGCAAGTTCCTGTTCATAGGCAGGTCTTTGAATATCAAGGATGCTTGCGCACCCTGAAACCCGCAGTATTATAGGTTTGTTAATCGAGGTAAAATAGTGCCTGCGTGTGCCGGGAGCAATCATTAATGCATCTGTATATTCAATGAGCGGAGATAAAGTTTTCTTTGTGTTTTCAAGACCTTTGATGTACCCGAAGTATGGATGGTCTGCCGCGAGAACTACAATCTTTCCGTCTTTGTTAAAAAGGTTTTTGAGCCGGTTGTTGACCATTAATTACTGGGAAATTATAAGGCTTATGAGTATTCTTGCAAATTATAAAGGACTGCTTTTTTGTGACCTTTGTGAAGATGCTGTGCGGAGATGTTTAGAAGCCAAAAACTATTGATCTGTAATTATCATTATTTTTGTGATATTTGAGCAGGATATCTTCATTAAATTCTGAAATAGTTCCTTTCAGTTTTGTTAAAAATGTCGCATTATTGAATTTCATCGGATTAACTGTTTCAGTCCCAGCCCATTTTATTGGTTCCAGCAGGGATTTATTGCTCCATCCATTGCAGGCATAATCTGTTTTTAAGCGGTCGAATTCGACTCGCTTTGTTGAAAAGACATAAAGGAGAAGTTCGCTTTCCTTATTATATGTCCCTGTGAGGGCGTAAGGATAAACCGGTTCAGCTGTTTTAAATAACAACGCTATTGGCTGAACCATGCCCTGAAAATCAGGAAACCCCTTCTTTGTTTTTGTGTTATGTGATGGTATACAGATACGATTGGAGTCAAGGCAGGTTTGACAATGAAACTCTTTCTCTGCTTCCTTATCTGGTTCTGACAGCAGTGTGACAAAAACCCAGTTCTTTTTTATATACTGATCAAATGAGTTTTTATCTTCGCCAGTGTAGTTGAACCCGTTGGTTTTGAGCCATTTGATCAGGTCATCCGAGTTAGTCGCCTTAACGACTTTGGCGTCGTAGATTCCGACTTGTCCTTCTCCTATGACTTCTATTCCCCCAACTCCGAGGTATCCCCCAATTGTAGTGTAATTGAATAGAAGTAATACGCAGAAAAGCAGGAGCAGAACAGAAAAGTAATTTATTAAACGTGATGGTCGTTTTTTATATTTGGTATAAATATATGTATTGAATACTAATACTAGAAATAAAACAATAACGACTGCAAAAAAGAATATGGTGGAAATGTATATGACCGTTGGTTGAGAACGCAGGCCAAAAGACCAAAATAACCTTCCCATCTTTTCTGGTTCAATAAAACCCAGCCGCGCCTCGCCGGGAACAGGAACTATCCATCCGAATTGCTTGCTTTTTGTCTCGATTTTTGGCTGTATAACAAGCAATTCCTCCCCGTTATTGTGGACGATAATCGCCCTTTGATATGGTTCATTTGGAGGTATCTTGTCGTTGTTGAAGAACTTCCCGTCGGCGGATAATCTTAAAGAACAGAGCACAAATAAAGAACAAATAGAAGTTAAAATCCTGACCATACTTAATTATTATATACAGATTTTTGTTTCGGTTCATTACTTTTGGTGATATTTGCTGTTTGCTTTTTGATATTTATGATCCAAGGGAATGTAATTGAGTGTGTATTTGAATCTGATGTAAAGCTTCAAGTGGAAATGGAAAAAAGGGGGTATGGAGATAAGGTGGAAGGAGGAGGAAATTATGGAGAAAAAAAGAAGGTGTTTACCAGTGGAAAACTATTGATTTGTAATCGTCATTATTTTTGTGATATTTGAGCAGGATATCCTCATTAAATTCTGAAATGGTTCCTTTCAGTTTTGTTAAAAATGTCGCATTATTGAATTTCATCGGATCAACAGCTTCAGCGCCAGACCATTGTATTTTGTTCATGATTTCTTGCGCGAACCCGCTGCAGACACCGGCGTAAATTGTTTTCAGGTGGTCGAATTCAACCCGCTTGTTTGAAAGGACGTAAAGAAGGAGTACGCTTGCTTTATTATATGTTCCGGTAAGCGCGTAAGGGTAAACCGGTTCAGCTGTTTTAAATAACAGCGCGATCGGCTGAACCATTCCCAGATAGTTTAGTATTTCTCCCGGCAATTTCCCTTCTGTTGTTGCAAGCAGGGTGACAAAAACCCAGTTTTTTCTTATATACTGGTCGAAGGAATTTTTGTCCTCATTCGTGTAATTAAAACCGTTAGTTTTCAGCCAGTTGATCAGATCTCCTGAGTTAGTCGCCTTGACAATCTTGGCGTCATAAATCCCAATTTGTTCTCGGCTGATAACTTCTGCTCCAGCTAGTGTTTCTCCAAGTATATTCATGGGAAACAGCACAGCTAATAAACACAAAAGTGAGAGTAAGGCTATGTAACTGGAGTATCTTGAATAGCGTTTTTTATATCTGATGTAATTGTATGTATTAAATCCTATTGACAGAATGAGAGCAATAGCGGCTATGAAAAAGAGTATAGTCGAAATTTCTATGACTTTAGGTTGTGATCCTAAGGATAGACTAAAAAGTAAACTTCGCATCGAATTTTGTTCGATAAATCCCATCTTTGCCTCGCCGGGAACAGGTATGATCCAGCCGAACTGTTTGCTTGTTGTTTCGATTTTTGGCTGGATAATTAGTAATTCCTCTCCCTTGTCATGGATAATAATCGCCCTTTGATATGGCTCATCTGGAGGTATCTTATCATTGCTGAAAAACTTTCCGTCAGCGGATAATCTTAAAGAGCAGATGATAAATAAAAAGCAAACATAGAGTAACGGTCTGACCATAAGTATTATAATAAGCAGTTTTTTGTCTCGTTTCATTAATTATATCCGATACAATTAAAATTGTGGTGCATGATATGTTAAAGGGTGTTTACAATGTGGGCTACAGGGTACTGGAATTTACGACTACTGAAACGATTCAGGTTGCGGTGTGGTATCCGACTAATATTAAGCCAAGGGAGTATCGCTATGGTATGCAGGGATTTAAAGGGTGTGCTGCTGAGGGTGCCCCGATTTCGGCGGCTCAAAAAAAGTATCCGCTTCTGATTGTTTCCCATGGGTTTGGAGGCGGAGGGATCTCACAGGTCTATCTTTGCGAATTTGCCGCGTCTCACGGATGGATTGTCGCAGCTCCAGATTATCAGGATAAACATAATTGGGTAAGAATTAAAGGGGGAGAGAAGAAATCGCTCGAAGAGATTAGAAAAGAATTTCAGGATGCGCTTGATCTTATTTGGGAACCTCGTAAAGAGCAATTTGAATACAGGCTGGCTACTTTAAAGCTAATAGTTGATAGATTTCTGGGTGATAGGGAATGGAAGAAATTAATAGATCATGAAAAGATTGCTTTATGCGGACACTCATTGGGAGGTTTCACATCTTTGGCCGTAAGCGGTCCATGGGATAAATATACTGACGAGCGTATTAAGGCGATAGTCATAATGTCCGGCGGGGTCAGGATGTTTGATCCTGATGATTTCAAGAAACTAAAGATTCCATCTATGTACATGTATGGAGAAAAAGAGAGTACTGACCAAAGGAAAGGGCTAAGAATTCCGCTGTCAAAGCGTGATTCATACGATATCGCATTCAGGAATTCCGCCTCGCCTTCCTACCTTATCGAAATAAAAGACGCGACCCATTTTGCTTTTAATAATTCGAGGGATGAGTCAGGAGAATGGGGCGGGACAAAGGAGCAGTTTGATCTTATTAAATCTTATAGTGTGGCATTTTTGAATAGGTATGTTTTAGGCAGAAAAGATTTTGACGGGTTTTTGATGAATAAGCATCCAATGCTTTCTAGGTATGAACACAAATTATAAACAAATACAAACAGATTTGATTTAATTTCGTATAATGTATAGTAATTTGTTAAAGATCTGATGGGAATGAATAAAGGATTGGTATCTTATTGGAAGTTCATGTTTATTTTATTGTTAGGCGCTGTTTTATTAGCACAGGATAGAGAAGGTAAGGGTAAAGAGAAAGGGGAGCAAACAGTTGAAATTTTGATAAATCCTGCGCTTAAACATCAGGAGATTGCCGGGTTTGGCGCTTCTCAGGCATTTCAGGCATCGAAGATAATGGCTCTACCTGAAAATGTCCGAAAACAGATTTTCGACCTGCTTTTTACTGAACAGGGAGCTCATATTTCAATACTCAGGAATCAGATCGAACCTACATATAAATTCAAAGGAAACGATTTTCCTCAGGTTGAGGATAAATGGCAGTATTTGATTATAAAAGAAGCGCTTTCAAGGGGGGTGAGCCATCTATATTCTGTCCCGTGGACGCCTCCGGCTTACATGAAAAACAATCAGAAGACGGATGACACTGCGAAGAAAAATTTTGATCCTGATCTGCCGAAGTCAGGTACGGTCAATTTTCTGCCGGACAATGAATATTTAAACTACGCCAAATATTTAACGGATTATGTTAAAGGATATAAAAAATCAGTAATAGAGATAAAGACTATCGGCCTGCAGAATGAACCTGATTTTACAACTAATTATAACAGCTGTGTGTGGAGCAAGGTCCAGCTCACAGAATTTACAAAAGTGGTGAGACGATTCTTTGTGAAGGCAGGACTTGCTGAAACGCAAATAATGCTTGGAGAGGCGACAGGATGGAAAAATAGTACTAAATATGCCGGATATGCTTTGAAAGATGAGGAGGCAAAAAAAGCGATTGCAATCGTTGCAAGTCACGGTTATGGAGGCGGGAAGAATTGGGAACTGGCGGATCTTGCGCGTGAGCATAAAAAACAGGTTTGGCAGACTGAGTTTTCGACCCTTAAAGGGGGAGATGAATCGCTGATTTCCATAGAAGATGGGCTGAAATGGGCAGGTGTTATGATTGATGATCTGACTCGTGGTTATGTGAATGCCTGGTTGTACTGGTGGCTGGTCGAATTCATGTATCGTGATAAGTATGCGGGACAGTCTCTACTGCTTGTCAAGACAGATACCAATGAAGTTGTTATACCAAAACGTTTCTGGACTTTTTCCCATTTTAGTCGTTTTGCCAGGCCGGGTACTTATCGTGTAGATATTTCCAGTTTTGACAATGTAAAAACTGTGGGATTTATCGATGAACAGACCAAAAGTCTTGTGGTGACTCTTTTGAATAATAGCGGAAGCCAAATTGTCGTAAATTCCAAACTGCTTAATTGTAAGGTAAAAGAAACCGTTTTAGTCTATAGAACTTCTAAAGAGGAGGATATGAAACAGATTGATAACTTACAGGTTCAAAATCAGGGTTTGCAGATTAGTCTGCCGCCAAAAAGCCTGACAACATGTATTTTACAGGTTGATGTCGGCGGATCGAAAGTTAAATACTAATTCTTAGCGGTTATTCTTTTTTCTCAATCGGCTCTTTTCTTTCATTCAGGTTCCAGTCATAATCGAGCCAGTAGATTTTCAGTCCTTCCTGCTTCAGAAACTTTGAGGTTTCCTCTTTTTTACTTGTAATCCTGTGACTTCCATTCTTTTAACACTTCCTCAATGCAGTTAGCAACAGTTATTTTCTTATTACTCGTTGTTGACACAACCCTTTTGTCATCTCTCATTTTCATTAACTTTTCTTCATACTCTCTTGCGTTTAGCGCACGGAGTGATTTTATCGAAGCAACTACCAGTGATGGAGAATCGTTATCCAAGTAGCTTGCGATCATTTTTGAATGTTTTTTGAGCCCCATATTACCCAGAGCCTCTAAAATGGTGGATTTGATCAGTTTGTTATTACAAAGCTGTAAGTACTTCAACCAATATATATCACGAATAAGTTACTTTTTATCTTTTTGCTTGGTATTAACACCCCATTTTTTTAAGACTCTTTCTGCAATAGAATAGACATGGCAAATTTCTCCATGACAATCCTCTCGGGTTATTGCTTGATCATTTAAAAGTTTTATCAGATCATCCGTGTATTCTTTTGCATTAAAAGCATCTATTGCCTTAATAGATGCTACTCTGACTCTAGCAGATTGGTCGTTTAAACATGATATTGTCTGATCTTTATATTTCACATCACCAGTTTTAGTTAAAAACTCTATCGCTGTAGCTCTAGTGTTGTCATCTTCATCATCCAAGTAACCGACAATTTGTTTTTTGAATTGAGCAGACTTATACAATCCCAGTGCTTGTATCGCACATCCGCGAACCAACTCGTTCTCCAGCAAGTTGGCAACATCTTGTTCATACTCTTTTGACTGCAATGTGCCTAATGTTCTAAGAGCTGCACAAGTTAGTTCTATATTTAATAAAGGATTTGTACTTATTATTGTATCAAAAATATCTTTTGTGTGCTTATTCGATTGGAGCCTTCCAAGGGCCAATATTGCACTTTTTTTTACATTATCATTTGTATCTCTAATTAGCTTGGCTATTTCATCCGAGTATTTAGTTGCATTGGCTTTAGATAATGATTCAACAATTCCAGCACGAATAGAATAATCGTCGTCATTCAAACAAGTATGAATTAAACCCTTATCTTCTGTTTCAGTAAACCACCTTTGAAGTAAATAATCAATTATACGCAATCGTAGTGTTGAAAATCGCCCCTGCTTAGCATATGTAAAGAAATCGCCAATTGGTTCTTTACCACAAAATTGTATCATTTTAGTTAAACTCATACTCGCAACATCATAACTTTGATCATGCAGAAACTTGGCAAGATGTCTTGTGGAATCTTTAATGTAAAATACAAAACCAGAAGAGATGCTGTCACTTTTTATATATTTGCCCTTACATAGCAAGCCGATAATGTTGATTTTATATGTAACATCTGATGATTTCTTGTATGCCCAATCAATAAGGCAATTAACTACATCTTGATTCTGGGTGTCAAGATCTGGCGATCCTTCTATCTTTATTTGACTAAGGAATTTAGCACGATCAGATTTCATGACCCAATTATCTAGAAACTGAATAACTTCCTTATTGTCATATGTTTGTAATTGTTCAACTGTCTCATCATCCAGTGAATTACACAAAGTTTGCCCCAAATTTTGTCTAAAACTGACTTTAGAAACTACTTGTTCTATTCTCTGTTTTGTATCGCGGTTGTTTGAGTCGATTGCCTCCTTCATCTCAGATTGCAAAACCTGCAAAACTAGGTGTAAGTTACTAAATTTTACTAGGGTATGCTCTGCTTGTGATCTAATCTTAGTGTCTTTACTGTATAAATTCTTCGCTATTTCTTTTATTACTAATTCCTCTTCAGAGGCATTTTGTATGTGTAATTCCGTGCTAGATAACAATATCATAAAAGTTGCTACAACTTTATAAGTCATTTTCTATAGTTTTAACGGGTTTGGAAATAAAAAAGTTCTCATAAACTTATTCTTTATACTCAAATACCTCAGGTTCACCCAAAGGCCAGGTAAAATGGTTACCTTGACCAAAATAATTAGCAATTGTAATTTTAAATTTTATCTTGATGCTTTTCGGATTACATTGCTCAGATCCAGCCAC
>JACQRL010000320.1 GCA_016206485.1 Planctomycetota bacterium
TTATGATAATAGAAGGAACGAGATGGTGTTACTTACATATAGATTTATCTACAAGGTAGTTCCTGTACTCGACGTTAGAGGGCAAATTTTACCGAGGAAGGAGGTGAGCAAAAGAAAAAGGAGTGCCCTTTTACATAGACCCAGAAGAGGATTCTGGGTGTAAGTGAAGAACAAGTTTATTTAAGAAAGGAGAAGGAGTATGAAAAATAAAATTGGGAATTTGATGATGGTGGCAACCATCGGATGTGTCATGGTATTAGCCGCGACAGGAATAGTTAGAGCGGCTGTTACCGTTACGAATGTACAGGTATCACCTGAGTGCACTACCTCAACTATTACTGTGACATTCAACTCTTCCGACGCTGGAAATGGAGAGGTAGATTTCTATGGTCCTATCGCTCCATGGCGTACCTTTAGTGTTGCAGCTGGGACTAACTCAAAGGTGTTTGATGTAAGTGGGTTCCCAAGTGGTTATTACAGGGTGAGACTTATCGTTGGTGACTGGGATACTGATGGAGTTGGTTTTTTCTTTAAGGGAGCTCAAGCCCCTACTGTTACAAATGTCCAGGTTTCACCAGACTTTACTACATCAGCCATTACAGTCACATTTGACGCTGATAATGCAAGTGGTTCTGGAGTCGTATCGGCAGAAGTAGATATTTACGCCCATCAAATACAAAAATGGTATAACTTTGATGCGGTTGAGGGTTCCAACTCACTCGTAGTTAATGTAAGTAATGCGCCAGATGGTTATTACAGAGTGAGGCTTCTTGTCTTTGACAGTTGCGGAAATGCATGGGATACGGATGGAGTAGGTTACTTTACTCTTGATAGGAAAGCACCAAAAGTAACCCTCATTAAACCGCAAGATGGCGATGTCCTTCCCTCGTCTACAATTCCAGTAGAAGGGACAGTCACAGATAATTTAAGTACAATTACCTTTGTTGAAACAGTGATTATGGGAAATGACCTTTCTGTTGAGAGTGACGGCAGTTTTGAGGGAATTGCCATCCAACCGAAGAAGGAAATAACCCTACGGGTAAGTGCCACTGATGAAGCAGGTAATGTTGGTACTGCTGAGGTTGACTTGATTAAAGTGCACGATATGCGTAAGTAATAGGCATTTTGGGTAGAAAAGGGCTGGTAGGTAATTTGAATTTCCTATCAGCCTTTTTAATCTAAAAGGATGAATGTGTAGTATTGTACCAAGGTAATTAGGAGAGGAGGAAAAGGCAATGAAACACACTGCAAGATGTATATTAGCACCAATACTCATAACAACAAGTATAATGATAGGAGTAAACAATGTTTTTTCAGTTACTGTAAATAATCCAATGACAGAAAATCTTGATGGAGGTGGATATAAAATTACCAACATTTCAGACATCGTTACTAAAGGTCCATGGGTTGACGCAAGAAGCTATAACAATGGTGCCTTTAATGATGTGACAATATCAGCAGCAATAACAGCTATAGGTTCTGCCAATAAAACACTTCTTCTTGCTCCTGGCACTTGGACTATTTCAGCCAATGTAACAGTTCCATCTAATATAAATTTAAAATTTGAACAAGGATCTGTTTTATCAATTGGAGCAGGATATACATTTAATGTTAACGGTCCCGTAGATGCCCCTTTAAGTCAAATATTCTCAGGAAGTGGATTAGTTAGAGGGAAGGTTTTAATACCTGCGGTTAATCCTATATGGTTTGGTGCTGTAGAGGATTCAGCAACAGGCGGTTCAGGGACAAATAATGCAGCAGCTATACAAGCAGCAGCAGATTGGTGTAAAAACGATGGATTAGCGTTAGTATTTACACATCATGAAGGTTATGCATACAGAATATCATCCGGTGTTGATCTTACTGGTATCCGGAATATAACAATGAATAATGCCATTATTATGGCTGACAAAGCTATAGGGACTGCTGTTACAGTAGGTGAAGATGCACATTGCTATATTGATTTACATGTTCAGAGACAGTTTGTTACAACCTGGGCACCTGGTGATATAAATATTTTAATTAAAAATGTTACTAATAGTTATTTTAAACTCCGTTCTACCCATGGGGACACAGGAGTTAAAGTCTTAGCTGAAGACACCAAGATAGTTGCATATAATACTTTTCTTCTTGGTGTTTTTAATATTAATAAAGTAGGTATATATGCTACAAAGGCTGGAACTGGTGCTAATAATGATAATTTATATTTGCATGGCGAATTTGGCAATACAGAAAGTGGTGCAGATGTATGTATCCGTTTGGAAAATTGTGGACAAAGTAATTTTATAGGTACTTCTTTTGAACATGAGTCAGGCATAAATGGCATAGAATTTAATGGAAGTTCTACAAACTATTGTGGAGCGTTTAGAGTAAGGTTTGATCATCCTGAGGGTTTTACAGGAGATAATGTAAAGTTCCTCAATAACGCATATGCAAATGTGGTTACTTATACAGCGTTTACTGGTTCGGTTAAAGTAAATGACTCAGGAGTTGGCTCAACTTTTGATTATGATAATATAGTGGTGGCTGATATAGATGCAGCAGATATATACAAAGCACATGTTATTACGCAGGATTTAGCCCCTTACAACGATGGGACTTACATTCATGCACCGGATTTTATGTTTTATATTCATACTGATGATACTTTCTATAGAAAGACTAACGATGCAAACTTTGAAATCCTGCCTGATGGCTATTTGAAACTTACTGATTATACAGATGGAGTAGGTGTTCTTATAGAGAGTCCGGAAGAGATATACGTAGATGTGGATTATAAAGGCGGTATGGATGCTATGCCAATATTATACATTATTTGCTATGACTCTAACTGGGGTAAACTGACGGGTATAAGTCCATATTATGCAACAGGAAGAACATTTAGTTCATCTTATAATGGTTATTTGATTTATCATAAAGGCGTTCTGAGATTTAATTCAAATGTCAAATACGCATGGATAGGGGTAGTCAGACAATCTGGGAAAGACCCTGCAATGATTAGGAAGATTGATATATATGGTGCTACTAATAAAAGAATTGTATATAATAAATATTCGGGCATTAGAGAAACTACATTTTATCTTGCTGCTGGCAATTCACCAACTAAAGCAGCGTTTTACAAAGGTCAGGCAGTATATAATGATACACCAGGGGCATCTACTACTGCTGGCTGGGTGTGTATTGATAGAAGAGATACAACGATAAGTAGCGGTGGCGGGACAGGGTCAAATGTTATTGTTGTAGCAGATGCTACCGGGATAGCATCTGGTGATATAATTGGCATTGTTCTTAATGATGGTACATATCATTGGACTACAGTTAATGGAACACCGAATGGGAATAATGTTACGCTCACCAGCGCGTTACCATATTATGCTTCTGCCGGTAATGCAGTTGTAACCAATAGATGGAAAGCCATGGCAAATCTTGCTCCTTGATAAAGCCGAACCATTCCAAGAATCTGGACTTGCTGATGTTTAGTAAGTGCCACTTTTCAGGCAGGCAATGTATGTTTCGCTGAGGTTAGTCTGATTAAGGTGCGCGCTATACGGAAGTGAAGTTAAAGGAAGGTAAGTTGAGAAAGACTATCAGGAAAATCAATCATCCTGATAATCTCATTTTATTCATAACGTCTCTTCTATATGTATGGCTCAGGTGAGGCATGTAATCCTTGATAGACAGATAAGATTCTTGAGTAACTTAAATACGACATAAAGCGAAATTTAGGTTGTTATGGAAATAAAAATATGTTACAATCAAAATATAAAGTGTAATAAACGATGGAAAAAGACAACCAGTGGAATCAGATATTTCCGAAGCACTACTTTTATGAAAGAGGATTATACTATGTTCCAACAATCCTACAAGCGAATTAACCGAATGCGGACTGATGAACTTCATGGGACAAACCCGACATCCGGTTTGGTCTATGAGGTGAAGCATAATAAGTTTAACTTATTTAATAATAAACACTTACGTGCCTTCACACTTATAGAATTGCTTGTTGTAATAGCTATCATCGGCATGTTGGCTTCTATGCTCCTTCCTGCTTTACAGGGTGCTCGTGAGAAGGCTAGACTGGGTGCTTGTGCGTCAAACCTAAAACAGATTGGACTTGCACTACATATGTATGCTAATGACTGGGAAGGTTGGACTCCTCAAGGTTATTGGGAAGAAGAACGTTTTGCTTACTACTATAGAGGCTGGGGAATGCTGGTAACCGCAGAAGTGATTCCAAAAACCAACTATATGATTTTTTATTGTCCAAATTGTAAGTTTTTGCCAGCTTATCTTGAATGGTGGTGGATTCGTAACGTTTTCCTTGGTTGGAACCCAGCGTCCACCATTGAGATTTCCTATTGGATGAGGGGTGGAGGTTCACTTCAAGGCAATGTCTGGAGAAAATTGGATGATATGAGTAACAGGGCAATAGGTATTGATACCTATTACAGTGAAGCTGGTACGCCTACATGGTCACATACTAACGGATGGAACTGTCTTTACGGAGACGGGTCCGTGAAATGGCTCAGCGACCCAGGTAATACATACTGGAATAACAATACTATTTGGACCTGGGCAGATAACAAATACGGGAATTAAAAAAAGAGGATAAAAAATGATAAAAAGATATTTAAGAATAATAGTTACCATAAGTTTTATTTTTTGCCATACGTTCTTTGCATTGGCAGATGCAGAAAAAGATTTGGTCGCACATTATACTTTTGATGAAAGTTCTGGTTCTATAGTTTATGATAAGAGTGGGAATAATAATCATGGGAAGATAAAGGGAGAACCAAGATGGGTGAGGACAGAAACAGGTGCAGGTCTTGTATTTAACGGGGTAGATAATTATATTGATTGCGGTAGTGCCCCAAGTTTAGACATAAAAGAGACAGGGACAGTTGAAATATGGTATAAATTGAAGTCTCCTCATGGTGGATTGGTTAGTAGAAGTACTCAAGGCAACTGGCCGGGACAAAGGCTGGTTCTGGCATTTAACACATATTATCCTGAAGAAAAAAAACTTATGTGGTATTTTTCAGACGGGGCGCTTTACCAGGAAGATAAAATAATGAGCGTTAGTTTTGCTCCGGAAACTTTAGATATAGGTATCTGGACACATTTAGTTCTGACCTTTGACGGCAAAGTTGTAGAAGTTTATAAGAATGGTGTGCTTATTAGAAGCACCTTTCAGGAAATAAAACCAGAGACAGGAGGAGTTCCGCTCAGAATTGGCTATTGTGAAGGGATGGGGACCCCATTCTTCAGCGGTATTATTGATGAAGTGAGGATATACAACCGTGCACTATCTGAAGAAGATGTTTTTTCTCATTTTAAATTAAAAGCAACTGCAAAAGAGTTAAAGATAAAGGAAAGTATCGTAGAAGATTCAAAACTGTCAAAAAGAACAGTGTTGCCAGTCCAAAAAATTCTGAATAATTTTGTAACAGAGTTATTGAATATCAAGAAAGATAAATCTGAGAATTATGAAGAGTATAAATTTACAAATCCAAGAGATGGCTGGATATTTATATCGGTAGACATAAAAGGAAAAGGTAAGGTATATATATCAGTAGATTCGATGGAAAAAGAAGAAGCAATTATAGTTCATGAGAAAGAAGGGACTGATATGCTTGAAGCCATGCGGTTATTACCTGCGGGAGAACATAGAATAAAGGTATGGTCAGAAGGAGAGGCATCACTTTCTTTAATTGTCAGGGCAATACCTGAGTTGCTATTTCGTGGCTTCCTGGGTGGTCCACCAATAGGTGGATATGAACCATCTGATTATTGGGAATTTTTGCAAAGATATATAGTAAAAAATATTAATTGTATGATTTGTGGCAGTGGTGGATTTGTTAATAATCCCGAAATTATGTCAATAGTTAAAGAATGGAAAAAACAGGGTAAGAAATGGGTACATGAATGTGGATTACCAGGAACTGGAACGAGTACAACAGCATCGTTGGAGCAAAGTTACACATATTGGGCTGGCGAGCCTGGGTTTAGCGTATCACTTCTTGATGGAATAGTTGTAGATGAGTTTGGTCCAAGGAGGTCAAATGAGCAGTTTGAAGTCTGGACAAAAGCTGTAAAAGATATACACGAGAATGAATCTTTGAGATTTAAGACATTTTATGCATATTTTGGGGATCCTATGTATGGTAATGAGTACTGTAGACGATTTATAGATATGGTGATAGATACTAATAATAAGATTGCCTGGGAAAAATATCTTGTAGAACAACCTACAGAAAGGTCTGCTAAGAGATATATAGGAACCCATATCAAGCAAGATGTAATTACCTGGCGAAAGGAACATCCGCGATGTATAGAACACATGATAATGGTTCTTGGTTACTTCAGCCTGCCGATAGTAGAGAGCTTAAACGTCAACCCTGGGGTAGATTACAAGGTATTTATGGATATGCAGTTTAATCTTCTGGCAAATGACCCTTTGTTTTCTGGGCTTTGTGGAGTTATGGAATATAGTTCGGCGTATGCAGAAGAAGAGACAGTTCGCTGGGCAAGTGAGTTATTTAGACACTACTGTATAGAGGGTAAAAAAGAGATGTTATCAAAGAAGTATGGATATAAATATATCCTTGACCATATTCAAAATCCAGATTTTGGTAATGGAACAGAGCGTTGGACAGTTATTCCGTCTGAACCTGATAGTGTGGCTACAAAAAACATGAAAGGGTTTAAGACACTGCAAGGTAGAATTCGTCCAACACTTCAAGGGGACAATTTTCTGTAGATGAAAAGAAGTCAAAAGAAGCCGAATATAATTTCACAACTTATCAAAAATCTTAAGCCTGGTAACCTGTATTCTATTAAGATGATTACAGCAGATTATGATGATGTAAGTGAAGGTATATCAGAAAAGAAAAAGCATGCTGTAGCAATAAATATAGACAATGTTGACATAATGTCAAATAAAAATTTTCAAGAGATAATAGGGAGTAGTTCCCGCATGGGTCCTTTTGATGATAATCACAGAGCATGGATGAATTATCACTGGAAGGTATTCAGAGTAAAAGAGACAACCGCAGAATTATCAATATCAGACTGGATAAGTGATAAAGAACCAGGAGGTCCAATAGGTCAGGAGCTAATACTCAATTTCATTGAAGTCCAACCATATTTTGAATGATATAAGACTATAATAGTAATTTTTTCAATCTCACGAACAACAGAATAGAGAAAAGTTAGAAAAATGGCTGTACCCAAGAATGTAATTATGGCTCAAGCAAGGCGCCGTGTTCAGCAAAGAGCAACAACTTGGACTTAATGCTACGACCAACAGAGCATATTTGAAAGGAAAGAAAAAATGTTAAAGAAATATTTAGGGATAGTAATTGTAGCTTTATGTCTTACAGGATTGTTTGCTTTACCTTTATCAGGAGCAGTTGTAGTGCAAGGTATCAGGACAGATTCGGTTCCGGTTATTGATGGGAAACTCATTGACAACTGTTGGCAGAAAGCAGTTCCTATGACTAATTTTTTATATATTAATAGCAATAATCCTGCCACAACTCAAACGATTGGATATGTTCTCTTTGATGATTCAAACCTATACATAGGAATGAAATGTCTGGAACCAAATATATCAAATATAAAGACAGGAGTAAGAAAATATGAGTCCGAAGTATTTAGAGATGATATTGTAGAGATAATGATAGCCCCTTTTTTGAGCAAGACTGATTATTTTCAATTTGCAGTAAATGCATCAGGTTCAAAGTTTGACTGTTCCAGGAGAGAAGGAGGAACAGTTGAAGATGATTCATGGAATGGTGAGTGGGAAGCAGCGTCGTTTATAGGAGATAATTACTGGTCATGCGAAGTTAGTATACCATATTATACACTTGGAGTAACATCTATAGTAGGTTCTGAATGGGGAATTAATCTATGCAGAGAGAAGCAGGAGCCACGACGTGAGTATTCATCCATAGGAGAAACAGGAGTTTTCAATGTAGTAGAAAAGTTTGCGAAGTTAGAAGGGATAGAGGTAAACTTCAAGGAGTATTGTTATAGGATTGGTGATACAAAAATTTTAGATGAGATAAAAGATAATAATCTTTATATAAGGTTAATAGTACCTATAATGAACGAATCTGTTATTGAGAAAAGAGTCAAGATAGAAAGATTAATAATAGATAAAAGTGGCAGAGATTCAATTAAATCAGAGGAAGTTGCTTTTAAAGCAAATGAAGAGAAGGATATACCATTGGAGTTATTGGATATAGAGCCGGTAAGCAAGAAGAAGCCAGGCAAATATTATATATCCGAGCCAGAGACAAAGAAGATAACGATAATGGATATAGAAAACAAAAGGATTTTTGCGGTTTCTAACATAAAAAAGCTAGTTTTATACATAGCCATGGAGGTTAAAGTAATAAATCCTAAAGATATTGAATTGGAAATTAAAGTTAATATTTCAGAAGAAAAACTGAAGGATAAGAACCTTTCAATTGAAATTGGAAAACTAGACGAAGAAAGAGTTCTACTAAAGAAGGAGATAACCTCGCCAGGGACAATAACAAGGGTTAAATTTTTAGATGAAGAAGTTGGAAGTGGTAAACTGATTGCCAGAGCAATAATAAAGGACAAAAAAGGAGAAGAGATAGTAGAGGCTAACACAACATTTGTAAGAATAGAAGGAGAAGTGAAAAGACTTAATAATTTAGTGATGGAGTTAGTAAATGTAAAAAGGGAAGCGACAAAAGAAGGTTACAATGAATATAAATTTGAGAATCCGAGAGATGGATGGGTATTTATATCAACTACAGCAGATATAAAAGGAAAAGGTAAGGCATTGGTGTCTATAGATTCAATGGCAAAAGAAAAACCAATTATAGTTCATGAGAAAAGTGGAGTAGGGACACTTGAAGCAATGCGTTTATTATCTGCAGGAGAACACAAAGTAAAGGTATGGTCAGAAGGAAAGGCATCACTTTCTTTAATTGTCAGGGCAATACCTGAGTTGCTATTTCGTGGATTCAGGGGTGGTCCGCCAACAGATGGATATGAGCCATCTGACTATTGGGAATTCCTGCAGAAGTATGTAGTAAAGAATGTTAATTGTATGATTTGTGGCAGTGGCGGATTTGTTAATAATCCCGGAATTATGTCAATAGTTGAAGAATGGAAAAAACAGGGTAAAAAATGGATGCATGAATGCGGAGTTCCTGGAGCGATAAATACTCCTGTCGGGGATATAACAGCAGATAAAGCTTATGCATATTGGTCTAGTCAACCCAGTTTTCAGTTTCCAATACTTGATGGAGTAATCGCAGATGAATTTTTGGGAAGGTTTCCAATGGAAAAATATGGAGAATGGACTAAAGCAGTTAGAATGTTATATGATAATGAGAAGTTTAGGGACAAGACATTTTATGCGTATTTCGGTGGTGGCACAATCTATAGTGAGGAACACCTAAGAAGATTCGTGGATGCAGTGATGGAAGGAGATTATAAGATTGCATGGGAGAGATATCTACCAGAGCAACCCACAGAAAGCGAAGCAGATAAATTCCTAAAATCCGAGTTTAGACAATATATACTTAATTGGGAAAATGAACAACCTGGTTGTAGAGAGAAAATGGTAATGGTTATCGGTTGCTTTGGTGGTATGCCGATAATGGAAAATACAAACCTCAATCCCAGTGTTGACCATAAGGTATATATAGATATGCAGTTTAACCTTATGGCAAATGATCCTGCGTTTTCTGGATTGTATGGAGTTGAGCAATATAGTTCAGCATATGCAGAAGAAGAGGATGTCCGCTGGGCGAGTGAGTTATTCAGGCACTACTGCTTAGAGGGTAAAAAAGAGATGTTATCAAAGAAATACGGATTCAAATATATGCTTAAACATGTCCAGAACCCGGATTTTGATAATGGAAAAGAAGGATGGGAAACCAGACCAGCTGAAGACGGGAGTATAAGCACTAAAAACATGCAAGAGTATGGCTGGCTGCAAGGCAGGTTTCCGAAGACACCTCAAGGAGATAATTTTCTATGGATGAAAAGAAACAATAAGAAGCCAAATGTAATTTCACAGGAGATAAAAAATCTTGAGCCTGGGAAACTGTATTCTCTAAAAACAATAACAGCAGATTACAATGACATAACTGAAGGTAAGTCAGAGAAGAAAAAACACGCCGTATCAATAAACATAGATGATGTGGAATTAGTACCAAATAAGTGTTTTCAGGAGATTAGAGGAAGTATACATCACAGAGGTCCTTTTTCTGATGATGATAGTCACAGGGCATGGATGAATTATCACTGGAAAGTATTCAGGGCAAAAGGAGAAAGTGCAAAGTTAACAATAACAGACTGGATAAATGATAAAGAACAAGGAGGACCGATAAATCAAGAGTTAATATTCAATTTCATTGAGGTCCAGCCATATTTTGAATGATATAAGACTATAATAGTAATTTTTTTAATCTCACGAACAACAGAATGGGGGAAAGTTATAAAAATGGCTGTACCCAAGAATGTAATTGTGGCTCAATCAGGTGGCCCATCGCAGGTAATTAATAATTCCCTACGCGGGGTGATTGAGACCTGTAAGGAATTTCCGGATAAATTCGGCAGGCTCTATGCAGGCTATCATGGCGTGGAGGGTATTTTAAAAGAAGAACTGCTTGACTTAAACGCTCAGGATAAAGAGGAGATATCACTTTTGAAGACTACACCTGCGGCTGGCTCAATCGGCACATGCCGGTATAAATTAAAAAAGAGCCAGGAGAAGGATTTTGGACGTATTGTAGAAGTCTTCAAGGCACACAATGTTGGATATTTCTTTTATATCGGTGGCAATGATTCCATGGATACAGCCAATAAGATAAGTATCCTTGCCAGAGAAAAAGATTTAGAATTGGTAGCTGTTGGAGTGCCAAAGACGATTGACAATGATGTAGGTGATAGTGAATTCAAAATCATAGACCATACCCCAGGATATGGCAGTGTTGCACGGTACTGGACATGTTACACACAGAATGCGAATGAAGAGAATGTTGGTTCATCTCCATCTGACCCTGTCTTAGTTATACAGACGGGGGGGCGCAAGATAGGTTTTATTCCTGCATCAGCACGCCTTGCTGACCCGAATAGGGAAATGCCACTATTAGTATTCCTTGCTGAGTCAGATGTCTCAATAGAAGAACTGGCAGACAAGGTCAATGACAAACTTAAATCATGTGGACGTGCAATAGTTATTATAAGTGAAGGGTTCCCAGTTGGGAATTTGGGTGAAACAAAGGATGCATTCGGGCATGTACAATTTAGTGCAAGCCAGACAACAGTTGCTCAGGTCATTGTCAATTATCTCAATAAGGCAGGGTTAAAAGCGAGAGGTTCAGCCAGGGGACAGGTGCCAGGGACAGACCAGAGAGATGCAATTATATATACATCAACTGTTGACCTTGATGAGGCTTATAATGTTGGGCGAAAGGCAGTTTTTATAGCCGTAGAGGATGGGACTGGTTATATGGCAACGATATTAAGAAAAACCGATTCAATTTATAAGGTTGAATATAATAAGGTTTCCTTGGAAAAGGTTGCAAATTCTGAGAGGACATTCCCTAAGGGATGGCTAACAAAGACCAGAGATGACGTCACAGACGATTTTATAAGATATGCCATGCCTTTAATCGGGGAGGATTGGGTGAGGATACCTTTAGTCAATGGAAGGATGAGATTTGCAAGGTTTAAGCCCATATTCACTGAGAAGAGATGTCGGGAATATATCCCACAGGCATATATGAAATGCGTTGAATAGTAGGTAAATTTTCCAGGGAGAGTTATTTTATGCCATTAGTGCCAGCAAGACAGATTCTTAGAGATGCAAGAAGGCATAGATATTGCATTGCAGGATTTGATGTCTTTAATTTGGAACTGCTTGAGGGTGTCCTCCGCACTTGCGAGAGGTTAAAGTCACCGGTGATGTTCCAGACAAGTTTTATGAATTTTGACTTTTATACAAAAGAACACCTTTTTTATATGATTAAATCCTTGCTCGAGTCAACTTCTATTCCTGTAACATTTCATCTGGACCATGGACAGCGGGAAATGCCGTTTGATATAATTCTTGATTGCCTGAAATTAGGGTTTCCATCAGTAATGGCGGATGGTTCTCATTTACCGATTGAGGAGAATATAGCGCTTGTGCGAAGAGTTGTTACAGCGGCAATGCCATATGGCGCCAGTGTTGAAGGAGAACTTGGACAGGTAAGTCGTAATCCAAATGCGACTCAAGAAGAAATTATTGCTATGATGACCGACCCGGATGAGGCAGGGGAATTTGTTAGAGACACACACGTAGATTCACTGGCTATTTCTGTAGGGTCAATAACAGGCTGTTTTGATTCAAAAAAGGTAGAATTAGATTTTAACCGTCTGGAAAAGATTTCCCGGAATGTAACAATACCTCTTGTGTTTCATGGCGGCACTGGAATCACAAATGACCAGATGCGTAAAGCCATCGGACTTGGAGTGGTAAAGGTTAATGTAGCCCATGGTCTTCGCAAAATATTTGTAGACACAATGCGTTCAGGTTTAGGTACAGATTCTAAGTATATTGACCCGCGGCCAATTCTTGCTGATGCAATGAAAAATATTGAAAAATATGCGGAAGAAAAACTGGATATTCTGGGAAGTATAGGAAAGGCAAGATAAGGTTTATATTGCGATTATGAAAGAAGGATATTTTCACCGTCTGACAAAACAGACACCCACGAGACTCTGGATTAATAATCCAACCGGTTGTGAGATGGAACAGGCTATCGCTGCAGGTGCAATTAATTCAACTACCAACCCATCCTATTGCGCAAGGTTAATAAAGGAAGAACCTGATTATATTCGGCATGTAATTGACGATGTAATTCAAGAAATAGAGGATGATAACATCGCCGCTGACCTTGTTTACCAGAGGGCAGCCTCTCGACTGATGAATTGTTTTATTTCTCTCTACAAGCAGAGTAGAGGGACCTGCGGGTATGTTACTATCCAGGGTGACCCGGGAGAAGACGAAGATTCTGATGCTATTGTGAATGCTGCGCTACGCCACAATGCTTTGGGCAAGAATTATATGGCTAAGATACCGGTGACAATGGCCGGCGCGCAAGCAATAGAACGTCTTATACCAAGAGATATCCCTATATGTGCCACAGAGGTCTTTTCTGTATCTCAGGCTGTTTATATATGTGAACTCTACAAACGTATAGCCAGTCAGAGTGGTAAACATCCCCTATTTTATGTTACGCACATCACAGGTATATTTGACGAGTATTTAACAGGAATTGTTGGATGCAATAATATCAATATCGCACCGGAAGTGCTCATGTCTGCCGGATGTGTAGTTGCTCGTGAGGAATATAGGATACTGAAAGAACGTGGTTATGAAACCACGATGTTAGGCGGCGGTGCGCGAGGTGCACAGCATTTTACTGAACTGGTTAGTGGTAATGTCCATATTACTATCAACTGGAGTACGGCAAAGCAGATTATTGACACCGATGGCCCTGTTGTATCCCGGATAAACGCAAGAGTGCAAGAAGACATCCTGAGTGAACTCAGTAATAAACTACCGGATTTTCAGAGAGCTTTCTATGAAAATGCACTTTCCCCTGAAGAGTTTAAAGATTTCGGTCCGGTGAGGTTCTTCAGGGACATGTTTCTAAAAGGGTATAACAACCTTTTACAAGAGATAGCAAAACGCCGTGTTCAGCAAGGAGCAACAACCCGGACTTAATACTATGACCAACAGAGCATATTTGAAAGAGAGGAAGCATCTATGTATTATACGGGTTTTGCTGATGAAGCCGGAGATTCTATAGATATCCAGATAAAAGCCACAAAAGAGATGGGATGGGAATATATAGAAGCGAGGAATATTGAAGGTGTTAATATAACCGATATAAGTGATGAAAAGTTTGATGTTGTTTATAGTAAGATGATAGACGCAGGGATAAAAATAAACTGTTTTGGCAGCACAATTGCAAATTATTGTAAAGACCCCAGGAAGGAAGAGGATTTTCAAAAAAGCATTAAAGAATTGAAAAGAGCAATACCGCGAATGAAAAAACTCGGTACTAAAATGATAAGGGGGATGAGTTTTGCTGCAGTAAAAGATGAAGAGCCGGACAGTCCTGATATTGAAAAAATAGTTTTTGAAAAGGTTAACTTCCTGGTCAGGATATGTGAAGATGCCGGGATATTATACCTTCATGAAAATTGCATGAATTATGGAGGCATGAGTTATAAACATACGTTAAATTTAGCCAATGAAGTCAAATCTCCGAATTTTAAACTTGTTTTTGATACCGGTAATCCGGTATTCACCTATGAACATATAGGAGAGAACCCATATAAAAAACAGTCTTCATGGGAGTTTTATAAAAATGTAAGAGATTATATCTATTATGTTCATATTAAAGACTGCAGGTATATTTCTGAAACGCACGATATATTTCCCAATGTAGATTTTACATTCCCCGGTGAAGGGGATGCCAGTGTCAGGGAAATTGTCAAAGATCTCATAGCGAATCAATATGATGGTGGGTTTTCCATTGAACCCCATCTCGCAGTGGTATTGCACAATAAAGAACTGAGTGCAGGAAATGAAATGAGGTATAAGAACTACGTGGAATATGGGAGACGATTTGCAACGCTTGTTGATGATATAAAAGAATCCTACAGTAAAAGATTAGATTTTTAGGAAGTATTGGAAAAGCAAAGTGAGATTTTATGAGTGTTCAAGTTGAGAAAGATGCTACTTTCCAACATATAGCCATTAGTGTTTCTAACCTTGAACAGTCTGTTGCATTTTATAGTCAGATTTTTGGATTTCGTGTTGTTCTTGAGATGAATTTTTCGGATGAGGTTATTGGCTCCATCATCGGTTATCCTAGAGCAATCTGTCGGATGATTCAGTTGGAAAAAGAAGAAAGAATGATAGAGTTATTTCAATATAGCAATCCAAGAGGACAACCTATCCCCTCAACAAGAACCCAAGCGGACATTGGGTTCTCGCATATATGTTTCATTGTTGGTGATATTGATACTGTTAAGAAAAAGTTAATACGACAAGGCATGGCGGCGCTAATGGGATACAAAGTTGAGGTTAGGACTGGGGTATTCATCCAGTATTGTCTTGGGCCAGATGGAGAAGCAATTGAATTGAAAGAAATTAAGAGCAGAGACCGATCGTAAGGGAATAATACAGTGAGAGTGAAGTAGAATTAATGTGTTTTAAAGATGAGATTGTGAAATGTCCAAAGAGCGGTTTTGACAAAACTGACAGGTTGGGAAATAACAAAAAAGGAGGTTAATATGTTCAAGTGGCAGAAAGGAAAGGGATTAGGTTGGTTAATAATGATTCTGGAAATATCTTGTTTGTTGAATTTGAATGTTCATGGCGAGGAAACATTAAGTGAATTTACACCTGATGATAATACAATATTCTTAGCACATTACAATACAAGCACAACAGCAGATATTGCTTCTGGAACAACGGCGCCAATAGCCACTACAGATTGTTCAATAGTGGAAGGAGATGGGTATATTGGTGGTGGATTAAGTATTGGTAAGGTAGCAAAAGCAGTAACCTATAAAGGGGATGATGGCAATTTCAATAGTAATGCCGGAACTATAGAATTCTGGTTTAAACCGAATTGGTCCTCCACATTAGATAGTTCAAATGCTACGGATGATATGAGATGTCATGCATTTTTCACTTATGGTAATGATATACATCTTAGTAGTGGGACCGGTGATAATAACAGTTTTATTATGGGAACAGATGATTATTGGAACACATTTGTAATTAGAGGTAGAGATAACAATGGTGAGGAATTCCAAGCGGGGAGTGACAAGTTAGCTTTTAGAGAAGGTAAGTGGTATAATATAGTAATGGAATACGAGAATTTTAATTCTGGGACAAATAATGCGTCAATAAGACTTTATAAAAATGGCACTGTAGTTGCAGAAATAACCGATAAAAAAATTTCTTTTGGAACACATCCTACAATGTATATAAGTGGTCTCTGGGGAAGCTATGTGGCAAATGGAATAATAGATGAGTTAAGAATATCAAA
>JACQRL010000321.1 GCA_016206485.1 Planctomycetota bacterium
GCGTTAAGATGTTAAAAAATATCAAAATTTTCATATTGATCATTACTCTTCTACAGTTATATGTAACAACTGCCTCTGCAAACGGATCGAAATTGAATACCTGCCTTCTTACCTGCGAACAAAAATTCGGTCCAGCAGGCTCCTATCGCGGCCTTGAAGATCTTACTACTCAGCTTATTAAGGACTGCGGCGGATACAACATTGACTCTAGTCAAGCACTTGCATGTAACAACAAATACCTTGATGAGAAGAAACAATGTGACAATGACTGCAAAATCTATCTCACTGACCCTTGCTTTGGTGAATGCGAATCAAACTACAAAATATGTCTAGATGGTTGCTACAATGTCTATAAAGTAGGAATAAAAAGCTGCATTGACGGATACATAGACACATGTTACAACGTCTGCAATGACAAATGCTACAACAATTCAGAATGCAGGATTTCAATTCAGCATGATTTTGATGGTGTTGCTGCAGATGGCATTTCCAACATAACTTTTAATATTCTTACTGATGGCGATAACGAAAGCGTTAATCTTTACATAACCTCAAAAGAAAACGGTCAGGTTTATACTGAAAGCTATTACGGCTATGGCCATGCAGACTTCTCAGGAACAAAAATGATATTTACTGCACGTGAACCTAATGTGTTTGCCGATTACCTTGAGCCCAAGGAACTAACCCTTGTTGCAGAATGTACCAATACTGAGGGTAATGTATACAATGCAAGCCAGAGTTTTGTTATTGTTGAGCCACCTATTTTCCTTGTTCACGGTATCTGGTCCAGTGCACTTACTTGGTCTTCCTTTGAGGCATGGCTTAGGCAAGACGGTTTTGTATATGACGACATAAGCTACCCCGCATCGCAATCAATGCGAAAGGACTCAATACTTGTTAAAGATAAACTCCATAGCTTCCTTGAAGATATAAAGAGTGGAAAATATTACGGAGGGAAAAAAATAAGTGTAACCAAGGCTGATGTTGTTGCGCACAGCCAGGGTGGACTCATAACCCGTTACTATACGCTTACTACTTATGAAGGAAACATAAGGAAATTTGTAATGCTAGGAACACCTAATCATGGCGCTGGAAGCGCAAGTTACTTCCCCCGTTTCTTAAAAACTATAGGTCAAGAAGCAGTGCAGCAGCTAAAGCCTGATAGTGAATTTATCCAAGGGCTCAATTCGCAACCTCTTGCGAAAGGCATAGATCACCACACAATAGCAGGCACTGGATGGTTTACCATTACTGATTTAGCTGGTACATTTACTTGGAACGGTGATGGTATTGTTCCTGCAGAAAGTGTTCAGCTTTATGGTGCAACCATGTACTGCACATACGATGCACACAGCTCCCAGGTACCAGATCTTGTAAGTGCAAAGATTGTACAACAAAATAGTGGTGCAACTCTTACTGCAAGCAAAAAGGCTTATGGTCTAACAAAGAGCATATTACTAACAGGCTTTGGGGAGGGTGGAGTTGAATGCGAAGTTCAAGAGACTCACACCCTTAGAGGTGTTGTTAGGTCTCCAGCGTCTCTCCATGCCTATGCTGAAAACGGAAGCCATGTTGGAATCAACAATGGCAAGCTTGAAAATGAAATCGGACATGATGCTGCTTATAGCAATGAATCAGGACATGAATCAATAACAATCTACAGTGATAAAAAAGTGAAATTTGTTATTGCAGGTGAAAAAGAAGGACAATTTGGATTTGATTTACTCGAAGCACAAAAAAACGGCACATTTTCAACTACCAGTTTTGATAATGTTTCTATTGATGAGAGAACACAATATTCAATTAACCCCTCAGACTCCAAAGCAGAACTTGTAAAAGAAAATAAGAAAAGCATAGAACAATTCAAAAATCAGCCAATATGCGGTTCTGCTTTCGTAATCCTCGCATCAGTACTATTAATCTGTTATCTTTCCATAAAACCCAGATAGCTATACAAATAAATCAGTCTAGTATATAGAACTTTTTCCTATATTGGATAAAAGAGAAAGAGGAGGAAGAAAATCTACGTTCTTACTATTGTCCCATATGGTCAATTGCCTGTCTTGTTCTATCTCTCC
>JACQRL010000322.1 GCA_016206485.1 Planctomycetota bacterium
CAGCCAATGCATCCTTCTTCTCAAGGAGCCCTACGAGTTTCAAAAAACCAATAGCCTTCTCCCTGTTCTCATTATCTTCCCTTTTCATCTCTTTGGTTTGAAGTAAAGCGCTCACGAGGCTTTCACCCTTTTGATATTTTAATGCCAGCATCAAATTCTCCAGGACTGTCATTTGAGGAAAAAGCCTGATATTCTGAAATGTCCTGCCTATTCCAAGCCTTGCAATTTTATAAGGACTTAAAAAGGTAATCCTCTTACCGTTGAAATAGATATCACCTTTATCTGGTTTCAAAAAACCAGTGATTATATTAAATGCAGTCGTCTTCCCTGCCCCATTAGGTCCGATTAACCCGGTAATCACACCTTTCTTTAGTTCAAAAGAGAGATTATCAACCGCTCGGACCCCATCAAATTCCTTGTTCAAATCCTTAATAGACAATATACTCATTTCCATCTATACCTTCCTAAAATCCCCTGCGGACGTTTAAGCATGAGGAGAATTAACAAAAGCCCGTAAATCATCTGCCTCAATGGGGCGGCAATAGAACTCGGCATACCAAGGAATCTCAAGAGTTCAGGAAATATTATTAGGATTGAGGCGCCAACAAAAGAGCCGGCAAGACTTCCCATCCCACCGAATACAACCATTAAAAGGATAGTTATTGACTCCATTACAGTGAAACTTGAAGGGTCAATAAATGTAATGTAGTGTGCATAAAGGCTTCCTGCAATTCCAGCAAAAAAGGCGCCTATTACAAAGACCATGATTTTATACCTGTTCACATCCTTACCCATTACCAATGTTGCAATTTCATCTTCCCTGATTCCACACAAGATTCTTCCGAATGGAGAATTAACTACCCTTCTTATTACAAGATATGTCAAAAAGACAAATAAAGCCACAAGTGTCAGGTATTGCCATATTTCTGATACCTGAAATCTGCCCACTGAAAATTGAGGAATTCCTGGCAGTCCCATCGGTCCTCTCGTAAGAGATACCCAGTTCTTGGCAATGGAATAGACAATCACTCCGAAACCAAAAGTAGCAAGCGCCAGATAATCTCCTTTAAGCCGAAGAGAAGGAAAACCTATGACAATCCCTATCAATCCTGCAACGCATGCGCCAATCAGTAATCCAAGCCAGGGTGAAAGTCCATAGTTTAACGCAAGAAGTGAAGATGTATAAGCGCCCACGCAAGAGAAGGCGGCATGTCCTAAAGCAGGCAGACCTGTCCAACCCACAACAAGATTGAGGCTTAAGGTCAAAATTATATAGATTCCAGTTATAACCAGAATGTGCAATAAATATTCCATAACCTATAACCGTTCCTTCTCAGTCTTTATTCCCAGAATCCCGCCTGGTCTAACTAAAAGAAATATAATAAGGATAACAAATGCAATACAATCCTTCCATCCAGCCTGAATTTTCCATATACCGAGGTTTTCAGCAATACCCAGGAAGAACCCACCAAACATCGCCCCAGGAATACTCCCAATCCCACCAATGATAGAAGCAATAATACCTTTTAGTATAGCATTCATCCCCATTGTCGGCTCAATATTTGTCTCAAGAGAAATAAGGATGCCTGCCGCCCCTGCCAAAGCCGAGCCAATAGCAAATGAGATAAATATAATCTTCTCAGGGTAAATTCCCACAACACTCGACGCAATAGAATCATCAGATACAGCCCGCATCGCCTTACCAAGCCTTGCCCTCTGAATAAATAGCCATAAAACTATTGATAACAAACCACTAACCACCAGGATTAGTATTTGGACATCTGTAATCACTGCACCAAGAAAATGATGCCCTTCCTTCACCGGTCCAGTCCTCAAAGTAAGGATTTGCGCACCATAGATTAACTGGATAAGATTCTGAAGGAATATAAAGACACCAAAAGAGGCAATAAGGAAGACTAAATTAGGAGCCTTCTGTTTACGGAGAGGAAAATAGACAAACCTATCAATCCCTACACCAACTACACCCGCCAGGACTGAGGCAAAAAAAAACTAAGGATGGGATTAATACCAAGTGATATTACAAGTGTCCACGCCAGATACGCCCCCACCGTATACACCACCCCATGTGCAAAATGAAAGAATTTCACTGTGCGATAGATAACAGTAAATCCCAAAGCCATGAGGGCATAAATACTACCTGCAATAATACCGTTGATGATTAATTGTTGGAACATTTTACTCCTTCTTTAGAAGTTCTTGTGGCCATATTTTTATCGGCCCATCTGCTGAAATAGAAATCATTACAACTTTTGGTTTTTTTAGATTTCTGTTTACTTTAGGAACTGTTGAAATGTTAGCGGAAGTATGTGTTCTGGATCCCTTTCCTGAC
>JACQRL010000323.1 GCA_016206485.1 Planctomycetota bacterium
ACATTTGTGAAAAATCCTGTTCAGCTTCCTCCGCAATATCAGATGTTCGTCTCACAGGATGGAATTCAAAAGGCGGTCTGTGATTACATATCAGGAATGACAGACAGATACGCGCAAAATGAAGTAAAAAAACTTTTTTATCCATTTGAGCACATTCTGTAAGCAAAACTTGTATCTCGCAACTTAAAGCCCATGAGCGAAAATAAAGCTGTTATTTTTGTTATTCTTATAACAGCTTTCCTGTTACGATTTACTTCTGGGCTGCTATTTATCACAGAAATAAGAGGTGAGTTCCCGGTATCAACAAAAAATGACTTCACAATAAGCGACAACCTGATTTCCGGACATGGTTACTCTTTAAACAGAACAGCTCCTACTGCTATTCATCTGCCTCTGTACCCACTGCTCCTAGCGTTACTGAAGCAGATCTGGAACGATGGAATGCTTATTCTTTTAATTCATTCTTTAATAGGAACTGTCACAGTATTTTCGGTTTATCTTATCAGTAAAGAATTATTTCAAAATAGCGCGGTTTCAAAGATTGCTTCTTTGGTAATTGCTATATACCCATATCAGATAAGAACAGATTTGAGGGCGAACAGGCTGGCTCTTTACATTATGCTGTTATCCCTTGCAATACTGCTTTTTATACAGTACTACAAAAATCAAAAACTTAGAAATCTTGTTATAACCTCATTCATTTTTGCTTTAGCATTTCTAACCAAAGAAGATACATTGCCGATTGTTCTAGGAATCATCTTTTATTTTATTGTGAGAAGGAAAATTGTTGCTTCTGTCTTATTTACAGCTGTATTCTGCATATTGTGCTCTCCATGGTGGATAAGAAATTACATATCTATGGGACATACGCTGCTGTCGAGAACTGATAGTGGTCCGACACTGTTTACTTCCAACTGTGAACTGACGATGAAATATATCCCGGATTATCAGCTGCATGTCACTCTTCTTCCATATATCGCTTCAATAACCGGCGAAATTAATAAACGAACCTTCCACTGCGAAGTTGATAAAGATCAATACTACTTTGAACAGACGAAAAAGTTCATAAGGGGAAACCCAATTCAGTACATAAAACTATGCTTATGGAGACTTGTTATGGTAACAATGCCCATAAGAAAACCTGACATTGTGACAAAAAGTTCCTATCACGAAAATAATAAGTTGTCTATTATTACTGAAAATGACAGATTAAGAACGGTTAAAAATGTCGTTTATTTTCTGAGCTATGGAACGGTTCTTATATTTGGGCTTATGGGTTTGGAGGGATTAAAGGGATATCAATTGATTCCATTCTGGATACTTTTGATCCTGATTTTATTTTATGTTCCAACGGTTGCGGCAAGCGGAATGAGAACATACACTGATTTTATACTTGCTATATATGCGGGGAGATCGATTGCGAATAAATTACGCCAGTAGTCCAGCCAAACTGGCTCTGATTCTTTGTACAGCGTTTATCTTAAGAATAGTGTGCGGAGTATACTTATTTAAAGACTCTTTTTATTTTTATTCCCATCCGAACAATCAGATTGATATAACGACTTCAATGATCAACGGAGATGGACACTGCTTGGGAAGAACTCCAACCGCTGAAAGACCCGGATATGTAACATTTCTTTTTCTTTCCAGATTTTTAATAGGAGACAGTCCAACCGGGATACTTATAGGACAGTCACTGCTCGGCGCAATAATCACATTGCTGATCTGGCTTCTATGTAAAATAATGAATAATAATGACAAAACTGCCTTTCTAGCATCAATATTTTATGCGGGAAACCCGATAGCTATCAGGAACGATTTAAGAATACAGGAATATGCCTTTTTTAGTCTTACCATTTTATGTCTTTTGTATCTATTTGTGTTATACAAAAACAACAATCAGTTATTAACTGCCTTTCTGCTGGGATTGTTAATATCTATAAGTTTACTGAGCCGGCCGCTTGGATTTATTCTAATCGTCATAATTTTCATACACTGTTTGATAAGGAAATACAGGTACTTTGTTATTGTTCTGTTAACAACATTAGTACTGCCATTAATGTGGGGATTTCGAAATCAGAACGCGATGGGGAAATTTGTTACGATAAATTCTCCTAATGGGATCGAAGCATTTTACCAGAACAACAATGAAAAATATGCTAACTTTAACGAACTTTTCCATAACCATAAGAAGGATCTGCCTGAATACAAAGCAGTTTTATTATCAAATCGGGATGAACATCCTGAGGCAATAACAATAGATTATTGTTCAAAAGAGGGTCTGAATTTTGTTATGAACAATCCGATCAGATTTACTTTATTATCACTTGCAAGATTTATATTGCTCCTTTCTCCAGTAAGAATGCCTAGAGCATCTGAGTATGAAATATGGACTGAAAATCAGCTGTTGAAAGATCTGATTTACACTTTATTTTTTGCGCCATTCCTTATACTTTCAATAATCTGCGCTGTTAAATATTGCAGAACTGTAAACTGGATATTAATCTCGGTTTTCAGCGTATATATTATTCAAAGTCTTGTCCAGACAGGCTCGCAGTATACGCTCCAGGCTTATCCGCTCATGGCTATCCTTTCTGCCATAGTTCTATCCGCTAAACAGAAATTTTCTAGCCACTAGTTACGGCTACTGTATACTAGTCCGCGGAGAGTTGCCAGAGTGGCCGAACGGGGCTGATTTGAAATCAGCTGTACCGCTTGCGGTACCGGGGGTTCGAATCCCTCACTCTCCATTCAATTTGAAATCTTAAAATTTAAATTTTGAAATTAGAATATCTGACTTGTGTTTTCTTTTTGCTGTTTTCCGCAATTTATCACAATTTTATTAGACATCACCTGATTGCTAATTTTCAAATTAAAAATACTATGTATTTCAGTATGCGAATCACGGCGCTTATCTTCTCAGTTAATCTCTTATATAGCTGTGCCCAAGACATAATCCCTGACAAAAAACATAGCGCTGAAGCCATACTGCTCGGAACTGCGCAAGATGGAGGGATCCCACATGCAGGCTGTGAGTGCGACAACTGCAAGCCATTACTGGAAGCGAATCTTCACAGTGAATATGTTTCATCTCTCGGATTAATCGATCACAAGAACAGGCAATTCTGGATTATTGATGTGACACCGGATTTCCCAAGACAGCTTTACATGATTAAAAAACTTGCGCCAAATTATGTCTTTTCAGGAATTATCCTGACCCATGCGCATATCGGGCACTATACTGGACTCATCTATCTTGGGAAAGAAGTTATGAATTCAAAACATATCCCAGTTTATGTTACACAAAAATTCGCACGATTTATACAGGATAACGATCCATGGTCAACCCTGATAGAGTTCCAAAATATTAAAATAGTTTTAATCGAACCGGATAAAGAGTTCAAACTCTCAAATAATTTAACCTTTACGCCGATTCTTGTGCCACACAGGGATGAACTCAGCGACACAATAGCAATTATTGTAAATGGCGCGACGAAAAAACTATTTTACTGCCCTGATACAGATTCCTGGAAAAAATGGGGTTTTGATGCCGCAAAATTTATTTCAAGCATTGACATTGCGCTGTTAGATGGAACATTCTATGATAGCAGCGAAGTAAAACATCGAAATATAAAAGAAATCCCGCATCCATTTATCGATGACAGCTGCAAATTGTTGAAGGGACTTAAAACTGACATCAGGTTTATACATCTCAATCACACAAACCCTTTATATAACAAATCCAAAGAAAAAGAGATATTTGAACACTCCGGATTCAAAATAGGGAGAAAAGGGGATCGATGGCAACTTGATTAATCATAAAGCATGAAACATGCATCATGGAACATGGAACTGAGAGTGTTTTTTTATTCTCTTTCTGCTGCGGGAATATTTTTCTTTTTTCCTTTCTTTTGTACAAAAAGTGATAAAAGCTCGATTCCTTTCCTTTTGGTAGTAATTCTTTCAGCGATCGCATGTGAAATTATCGGAAGGGCAATTGTCGCATCGCAGTAACATTGGACTCTATGTCCATCTGACGCTTCTTTTCCCCAGCTGATTGCCTCTTCGAAGGTGCATCCCGATAAACCTCCCCACTGAGGAGAATCAGTTGTTATCTGAAGCGCATATTTATGCGGGTAATATGCCTCTGAAACCGTATTTTTATCGTTACTTAATCTATAGATAGGAGCTTTCTTTGTCGGGATTTCCCGCTGAGGATACAGCAGATTAGGTGTAACTGCGAGAAGCTGTATGAAATCTTTGGGAACTCCTCCTCCTATGTAAAACACCCCTGACTCTTTAATTTTCTCACTTATACTCATAAACTCAGTGTAATCTTTCATATTATCTATCACCAAGTTAAATCCTTTGCTTTTGGCTATCAAACCTGCGTCTCCATATGGGCTATCAACAATGGCAGGACAAAAGATCGGAACACCATGTTTGGCTGCAGTTGCGACAATGCTATCTATATCTTTTTTGAGAAGCCATTTACCAAATAAGTTCAGGAGCTCTCTTGATGAGTATGGGTAACCGGAAATCAATTCGCTCAAATAAAATGTTGCGATCATCTCCGTCATTTCCATGTAATCTGATTCTCTTCCATAAACATCGTAATACCTGTTTATATCAGATTCCAAGAGCTTGCTATCATCTGCGCAGTGAATTCCTTTAAGATAATTTGATCCCATTGCCTCAACAATATCTTCAGAAATATTTGCGCCAGTTGACACTAATACATCAATATATCTGTTTTCAATAAACCAGTTGATAATTTTCCATTGTCCAGTTGTTGACATCGACCCGGCATAGCCAAGAAAAATGCAGGCATCGGCATCATTAATAAGTTTCTCTAACAAATCAACCGATTCAGCCAGTTTCCTGCCCTGAAAGCCTGTCTGTCCCATTTCCTTTAAGAGTTCAGAGATCGATTTTGCCGATTTAACTTCAACTGCAGAGACTTTGTCCATGTGCTGTTTATTTTCTGATGTCATAAGCGCAAGAAAACCAGTTATTCGAAAATAAATTTGTTATAAGTATATACTAG
>JACQRL010000333.1 GCA_016206485.1 Planctomycetota bacterium
CCGCCCTCAAGCGCTTTTTTATGCAACAGCTCAAAATTGTATTTCATATTATTAGTATTAAATTACTTACGCCGAAATCAAGATGCGTAGCAGTTTACAACATTTAATCAGTAAACTCCAATCAAGTCGAAGCGAAACCCTTGTTAGTTAGTCTGCTCTCTTATCATCCTCTTCTGATTTAGAATAGCTGCCTGTTGATCGTTGGTTAACTGGCAATTTGATAGCGCCTCTGCAATATACTGTTGTATTTCAATAACATCATCTGAGAGAAGTCCAACAATTTCATCTAGCTGCGTAGTTTTAAGAAGCGGGTTTGTTTTCCTGAAAATATTTGCCAGAGCATAGGCTGCCTCTATTCTAAGTTTAACTAGAGATGATTCGACTTCGCTCGTTGAGGGTTTTTCTCTTAGAATTGTCAGCAGATTTGCTACAGATTCTTCAAATGAATTTGATGCCTGATTATCTACAAACCTTCCCAGAGCTCTTACCAAAGGAATTCTGATTTCATTTGGTCTCATTGCTGTAGATCCAAGTACTGAATTAATCTGTTGTATGGTATCCCTGAAGATAAGTACGGTTGTATTTATTTCAAGAGAAGCCAGCGCTTCAGCTGCCTTTCGCGCTACGATATCCGCTTTTCTTTTATGGTCATCAACTATGTTTTTATTGGAAAAAACATCAGCAATGAGCTTCTGAATATCAAATTTCTCCGTTGTATCCGGAAGCAACCCGCTGACATGATCACGATAGACACTGGAAGAATTTTTTTCGTCTTCATTGCTGTAAAGAATAACCTTCGGAACAAACTTTGTCCGTATATCATCACGCAGTGAATCAAAAACAGAAACATATGTAGTACTGTCAGTTGTAGTTGGCGAAGCTATGTATGCCCTGCCAGCAAGTTTATATTGGATAAAAATCAGGTCATCAATAGTATGGTCCTTAGATTTAAACAACCCTTCTTCAAGAGAATTGGCGACGATTGGAATAGCATTGGCCTGTAATATTTCATTTTTCAGTTTATTCAGTCTGTCAAAATCCTCACCTGTTTTGGTTTCAAAAATGACAAGAATAATTCTTATCCCAGTCTCAGTTATGGCCTCTGAAAGCGCAGGAATAATTTTGTCTCCACTGAAAACTTTTTTATGCGGGACTAGTTTGGATAACGCCATTGCCGCATGATATCTGATTATCGGAGTATTTGCTCGTTCAAGTGCCATTATGAGTGGAGTTCCTATCTTGGTTTTCTTCTCAGCCTCATCTAGCGGAAAATCATCCTGACTAGCGATGTCTTTGAGAATTTCGATACATGCGACAGCCAATAGAGAGTTTTTTTCTCTTGTAGCAAGCTCTAAAGCACCATATATATATTTCTTCTGAGGTATTGCCGCAACCACCGGAGCAAATTTAATATTTGTTAATTTCTTTTCAATTTCCTTTTGGATGCCGGGCGGCATGTAATCAGCCTGGACTCCAATTCTACCTCTTTCTAAAATTTCATCTGCTTCAACTTTCTGGGAAAGATGAGTTAAAATAAACAATGGGTATGCATTTGTGTAGTGTGGGTACCAATTAATAAGATCAAACAGAACTTCTTCTGCCATCTGTTCATTGTAGGCAAACGGAGGAACTTCCCTTTCTAAAAGCTTTTCATTTTGTTTATCCCAGGTCCAAACAAGATAATATTTTTCCCATGTTTTCATTACATCCGGATCCCCAAAAAAGTATCCTTCAGCATATTCATATAACATGCTGCTTGCATTTATCTTTGAAACATCATAATTTTTACTGAAAACGAGTGAAAGCGCATCTTTTGCGCTGCTTTTTACTTCCTGACTTTCTGCCTGATCCTCAAGTAATCTTTTAAGATATCCAACAGATCTTCTATCTTTTATACTTCCGAGCACGATACAGGCGTTCTGCTTGAGAAAAGTGTTTCCGGATTTCAACGCCTGACACAGTCCAAAAGTTGCATTTTGACCGATATCGGCAAGAATTTTCATTGAACGTCCTCTTAAAGTTTGCTCAGTCGTACTGCCAAGTTTTGGCACCAAATATTTAACAGAATATGGGCCAAAACTATACAAATGCCTGCTTGCAGAAAGCCAAATATCTGTATCAGATGAAGCAAGATTATTTAAATAATATGTGATCTGTTTTTCTGCCATTTTAGGAAATGTCACAGAAGGTTTTGACAACTCCATCAGCCTCCTGCCAAGATCACTGACATTTCTATCAAGGGCCTCATCTCCGGTTTTCACATTCTGCATTCCAATGATAACCGCCTGCTCAACCCGTTCTATCCACGCTGCAACAAGTTCATGTGAAGGCTGTTTTTGAATTGCTTCCTCAAATTTTAAATATGCCTCTTTGAATTTACCCCGATGATATAATTCAATCCCTTCATCAAGAAGAGATCTTACCTCATTATCGTCTTGAAAAGATACTGCAAAAAACACCAAAACCAAGGGAATTAACTTTTTCATCACATTACACCTCATACAATTACGACGTTCTTATATCAATAAATCATTTCGTACAATTTCGTTACAATCTTCAGCCTTGGTGAGCTGAATTAATCTCGAATTCATCACCCCATATTGGGCAAGCTTTGGATAGCCATTATAGTTACTTGATAAAACACACCCGTACCCGCCTGCTGAGAAAATTGCCAGTGGCTCCCCCTCTTTTACCTCATCAAGATTTATATCTCTTGCAAAAAAATCCGTATTTTCACAAATAGGACCGACAACATCATATTTGATATTCCCAATATTATCTACATTCCACGGGATCTGATCTATAGCAGAACTTAGATTTAATTTTAACACTGTATGCTTGGCATCATACAAAGGTGGTCGTATTAATGAATTCATCCCGGTATTACACACCAAAAAATTCTTCTTACCAATTTTTTTGTTCAAAATAACGCTCGTTATCAAAATTCCCGCATTACCAACGATATATCGACCAGGTTCAATAATAATTTTCATACCTGAATTCTTCAATTTCCTGTATTCTTCCCCAATAGACTTAATATCAACTCCAAGCGGCTTTGAATCATACGGTATCGGGAAACCACCACCAAGATCTACATACTCAAACTTTACCTCCCTGGAAAGTTTCAAAACATAATCAACAACCTTTGAAAAAGGCTCAATCCCTCCGACCTGAGACCCTATATGAATGTGTATTCCAGAAAACTGAAGGCAAGATGATTCTTTTACCATCTGTAGTGACCTGCTAAATCCTGTCTCATCCATGCCAAACTTTGTCTGATAAAGCCCTGTTGTAATGTATTTATGTGTTTTGGCATCTATATCCGGGTTAATCCTGAACAAAACCTTAATTTTTTTAGATAATTTTGACGCAACCTGATCAATTTTCCTCAACTCACCGGGATCATCAATACTGATAAATCCTATGTTATTTGAAATAATAGCATCCAAACATTCAGGGGTCTTGCCAAGACCGCTAAATACAGATCTCATCGGATCAGCTCCTATCCTTTGCAACAGCTTAAACTCCCCTAATGACCCTACATCAAATGTACTTCCAAGTTCTTTGATATAGTTTAAAATAGCAAGAGTTCCGTTCGATTTTACTGCATAAGCTAGGATGGTCGGATCAATATACTGTTTGAGATCATTGACTCTTGCCTTTAATTCATCAAAGGAATAAAGAAAGATAGGTGTTCCGGTCTTAGCTACGATTTCTTCAACCTTAACTCCATCGCAGAATAACCTTCCTTTCTCAAAGTAGAAACCCATAACCTAGATTTTTAATATAATACTGAAAGTTCAGACATTTTATAACAAAATCTCATTTTCTGAATAGCAAGAAACTCCTGTATAATAAGACATTAAATCACGATTCAGGCATAGTTATAATTGATCTGTGGAACAATTTATTTAGAGTTTTCGTAATAAAATTGAGTTATCTATGCTAAGAAAGTTTATCCCAATACTTTTTGTTATACTAACATCTTTAACATTCGGAAGTTCGATCAATTGGGTTGAGAACTTCGAAGAAGGATTAAAGAATGCAAAAGAAAGTTATAAGCCGGTTGTTCTGTATTTTGGATCAAAAGGATGTAAAACATGCGAACATCTGAAGACAGGAGCTCTTTCTGATGAAAAAGTCATAAAAGAATCCAGCAACTACGTTTTTATACACATTGACTTAACAATACCCAGTGAAAAAACAATCGGGATTTTTCAGAAATTTTCTACCAAAGGAGAAATACCGCAACTTAGTTTCCTTTCACCTAATGGACAAGAAATTAAATCCCTCAAAACCATTGGATCAATAAACACAAAACAGTTATTAGACAGATTGGAAGAACTCAAATCCACGGTTTTTTGGTTTGAAAACGGCGACGACGCGCTGGAAATAAGTAAAAAAAAGGCTGCCCCATTGCTTATTTTCAATTTAGATGAAAGTAAAAAAACAAAAGATCTCATATTTGAGATAGATGAAATGAATTCTTTCAAGGGTTATGCCGAAAAGTTTATTTGGTTTAAAACGACGAATACCCAGAAAGATGGAAAAAATAAATCTAAAATCAGTCAGATCCTCGCCGCAACAACAATCTCATCAGTTATCATACTGGACAGCTATTCAGATGAACATAAACAGCTAAATATTGTTAACAGTAAATACTTAAAAAACGAGATCGATACTTACTACAAATCCTTTTGTGAGAAATACCACTGCAAAAATCTAACGATCTGCGTCAAATGCAGCAAAACACACATAAATACAGTTAAGTGCTGTGGTGAGATAACCCTCAAAATAAAGGCTTTTTATTGTGAAAAATGCGAGACCGCATCTCCATCCCAAAACCGCTGTTGCAATAGCGATAAAATCGCTATTTTGAAGTAGAAAATTTTCGTCAGAATTCACCCGGTTCACTCAGATTTCACAGGAAATCAACATGGAATCTGACAAATACCCATAAAAAATTTCTCAATTCTAGCAATAAAATATCTTTACAGCTCTTATCTAAGTAATAAATTGAGTTATTATGGAGAGGGGAGTTTCGGTAACTTCTGGGTTAGTATTTCTAGTTCCTGGCAGTCTGGAATCTTCGCTTCAATTGGTAACTTTAAAATTTAAACCTTAAATTTTAAATTTAAAAGAGGGAGGGACTTATGTTGGCTCTGATTAAGCAGTTCGTGGGTGGAATGTTTTCTAAAGATCTAGGAATTGATCTGGGTACCTGTAATACTGTCGTTTATGTAAGAGGAGAGGGAATTGTATTTCAGGAACCTTCTGTAGTCGCTGTCAGAAAGGATTCAAATGAAATTATTATGAATGGCCGGGCTGTTGGAAAAGTAGCAAAGCAAATGCTTGGAAAAACTTCCGACAAAATAGTAATAGTCAGACCACTCAAAAACGGTGTTGTGACTGATTTTGACGTAACAAGCTCGATGATCCAGTATTTCATCAAAAAAGTCCATCCACATTCTTTTGGAGTAATGCCCAGGGTTGTCATTGCCGTACCATCCGGAATTACCAAGATTGAAAAGAAAGCTGTTGTAAATGCCGCAGAGGCAGCAGGGGCAAGAAGAGTATTCCTTATTGATGAACCTATGGCCTCAGCAATAGGAGCAGGACTCCCAATTCTTGAATCTGTTGCAAGCATGATCGTAGACATAGGCGGAGGAACAACAGAAATTGCTATTATCTCTTGCGGTGTAGTTAACGGATCAAAGTCTATAAAGGTAGCAGGAGATGCTCTTGATCAAGCCATCATGGAATTCCTTAAAGATGTTTACAATATTCAGATCGGTCCTCAAACTGCAGAAAAAATCAAGATCCAGATTGGAACAGTTTGGGAGATAGAGCATAGAGAAATGATAGTAAGAGGTCGAGATGTTCTTACCGGCATGCCAAGAGAAATAACTCTTAGCTCTGAAGATGTTTGTGAAGCACTTAAGAAACCATTAAGCGAAATAATCACGGGAATTAAATCTGTTATAGATAATGCGCTTCCAGAAATAACTGCGGACCTGATGGAACAGGGAATCACAATCTCCGGCGGTGGCGCACTTATGAGAGGCATCAAAGAAGCTGTTCACAATGAAATTAAAATACCCGTAAAGATCGCACAAGAACCATTACACTGCGTTGCAAAAGGAACAGGCACAATAATCGAAGACCTCGATAAATTCAAAGTAACGCTCGAAAGTGAAGAGGATGTAAACTAGAAGATATTTCTGGTTTTTTTATCGCTTCAGAAAGCGATGAGTTTTCCGTCTGGATGTTGACATCATTTGCATTCCGCCGGGACTGGATAAACATTTACAAGTTCTTATGCATTACATATCATAAGTGGCCGTGCAAACAGTTAAAACCTACCATGAACTTCTTGAAAGAGTAGACATTATTGAGGTTGTTTCCAGATACATCCAGTTAAAAAAAGCAGGGACTAATTTCAAAGCAAACTGTCCGTTCCACGGCGAAAAGACCCCTTCTTTTATTGCAAGTCCGACCAGACAAATATTTAAATGTTTCGGCTGCCAAGTTGGAGGCAATTCAATCAGATTCGTTATGCTAATTGAAAAAATCAGCAAGTGGCAGGCAGCAAAAAAACTGGCTGAAATGCACGGAATCAGGCTGGACTTCGAAAATATCTCGCGCGAAGAAATACAAAGGGAGCGCTTTATAAAAATCAATTCTCAGGTTGCCAAAATGTATCATCAAATTCTGCTGGCAAACAAAAGCAGCAATGCATATAAATACCTTACTTCAAGGAAAATCGCTGAACAAACTATCAAAACATTTGAAATAGGACTTGCGACAAACAGCAACCAGCTTACACAAAACTTTAATAAATTGGGATTTAATGAGGATGACCTGATTAGGCTCGGACTACTCAGTAAAACAAATGGAAGACTCCACGATATGTTTTTTAACAGGATCATAATCCCAATAAAAAACAAGAATGGAGATTATTTGGGGTTCGGAGCGAGGGCAATCGATGACAACCAACAACCTAAATATATTAACAGCAAAGAATCCCCTATTTTTCACAAAGGCTCAATATTATTCGGAACTAATATAATCAATTTAGAACAGGATGATCATCTCTATATGTGTGAGGGTTATTTTGATGTTATACTGCCTTATCAGGCAGGGTTAAAATGCTTTGCGGCTACACTCGGAACCGCACTTACACCTGAACATTGCAAAAATATTCGCAGAATAACTGAAAATGTGACGTTAGTTTTTGACTCTGATAAAGCTGGAAAGGAATCAATTAAAAGGTCAATTCCGATTCTCTATAATGAAAATATCAATATTGATGTCAGCGTTCTATCCAAACTCAAAGATCCTGCTGGGTACATTGAGAAAGAAATGGTCAGTGAACTAAAAAATGAACTAGCGCACACTCAAAGTTGCATTGATTTTCTTATTAATCTTTACACAAAAGGAGAGCAATTTCTTAAACTTAATGATCACGACAAAATATCTCTTGTCGATGAACTGCTTTCAGTATCAAATTCCATTCATGATCCTGTACGAAAAGATATTTATCTGTGCATGGTATCAAGCAGACTTGGAATCGATGTTGAAACCCTGCGGCGCGGATACTCCAAAACAAGGGAAGCCGTTGTAACGGATTCAAAAGAAGAAAAAATTACTGCTTCTGACAGAGTAATTCTACAGATATTGGCAATAATTTTGACTGATATCAATATGCTGGATAATTCTATAAAGAAACTCAAAGAGCTTCAAAGCACCGAAAAATATACTCAGTGGCTACAGCAAATCGAGACCTATCACAATAGTCACCGAAACACTGAAAGCACAAATTACGTAAGATTCAGTGAAGAGATCTTTGAAGATAGTATGGACGAAAGGCTAAAGAATGAGTTAGAGGGCCTTATAATGAGCTCCTCCGGGGAATCCAATATAAGCCCGTTACTTGATGATTGCTTCAACAGGCTCAAACAGCTCCAGAAAAAGAGCTCGCTGCTGGAGAAGATAAATCTGATGAAAAATTCATCAAATCAGTCAGAAAAAGACAAATTTTTAAAAGAAATCAGAAATATTAAGTCTGGAATGGTCGAAGATTTACAATAGAATACATAACCTTATGATAAAAAAATCTGAGTTGCCTGAAGGCTTAAAAAGAGCCCTTCCTGCCTGGAAAAAGAAGAAAAAAATCAACTATGAAGAGCTCAATAAAGTACTTCCCGAGGAGATGAATGCCCCTGAAAAACTTGATGAAATCCTAGCATTTTTAGGAGATAATGGAATTGAGATTGAGGAGGAAGGGGGGAATCTAACATCGCAAGAGCAAAAACAGCTTGAAATAGAACTCGAACAATCAAAGAACGACTACATGAAACTGATCGACCCGATCAGAATGTATCTCAGTGAAATGGGAAGAATGTCACTGCTCAGTCGCGAAGACGAACTGAGACTTGCCATGCTCGTAGATGTAATGAGAAGCTATTTCAGATCAAAAGTTCTAGAGTCTCCAATAGCAGTCAAAGAAAGCATAAAACTCCTTGAAAGCATAAGAGATGGAGATCTTGCCTATGAAAGAACTTTAAAAACTGATGAAACATTTGATTTTACAAAGATTGAAACACTAAGAAAACTTCCAAGAATTATCGATAAGTTAAAACAGCTTTATGAACAATACACATCCAAATTCAACAAGCTTCTTCTAGATAACAAACTAAGCTCCGGCGCAAAAGAGCAAATGCAGAAAGAAATGGAACAGGTCAGATTTGATTATGTCTCTGAACTGGAAAATTTGAATATACAAATCAAAAATATCAAACCAATGATCAAAAAAATACACAGAATCTTCACAGATATCTCCAGAGTCACCGAGGAAATCAAAAATGCCAGAAAAGAAGATGCATTTAAAACAAAACTCCTTCATGAAGAATTAAGAAAACTGTCTAAAGATGCCGGTGAGGCACCTGAAGCTATGAAAGAGCGCTTCAAGGAAATTGAAAGAAGATACAAATATTATGACCGGGCCAAAAGAAAGCTTTCAAGCGGGAATCTGCGACTTGTAATAAGCATCGGGAAAAGATACAGAAACCGCGGCCTAAGCTTTCTGGATATTATTCAGGAAGGCAACACAGGCCTAATGAAGGCTGTAGAAAAATATGAATATAGGCGTGGATACAAGTTTTCCACTTATGCAACATGGTGGATAAGACAGGCGATAACAAGGGCGATTGCAGACAATTCAAGGACAGTAAGAATACCTGTTCATATGTTTGAAGAAATGGCAAGACTAAAGAATGCTCAAAAAGATTATGTACAAAAATACGGCAGAGAGCCATCACTCAAAGAACTTTCCGACATCACTGATATTCCTATTGAAGAAGCAAAAAGAGTCCTCATTATATCAAAACATCCTGTTTCTCTGGACAAGCCGGTTGGAGATGATGATGAGACTTTTTACGGAGAATTTATAGAAGATGAGTCGTTTGACAAACCTATTGACACCGCAAACCGTGAATTACTAAAGGAAAGGATAGAGCGTGCCTTATCCACTCTAACTTACAGGGAAAGAGAAATTCTCCGACTCAGGTACGGTATAGGGATAGATCAAACCTACACACTTGAAGAAGTTGGAAACATATTCAAGGTCACCAGAGAAAGAGTGAGACAAATAGAGGCAAAAGCTATATCAAAGTTGCAGCATCCAATTCGCAGCAAGCTACTGGAAGATTTCATCGAAGAGCATAAACTGCACAAATCACACAGATAGCCCTGAGATTTTTTATCCTTTGCGGCGAGGTATTCTACGGGCTAACTTTTTAAATCCGCTTAATTTACACCAATCTTAAAAGGTCCTCCAATAAGGTATTACTTACAGTTATCGTCCTAGCATTTGCCTGAAAACTTCTCTGCGCGATGATCATGTCGGTAAACTGTCTTGCCAGATCAACGTTAGATGCTTCAAGAACTCCTCCTCTAACGAGCCCTATTCCAAGCGTTCCTGCGCTTCCTATTATAGGGTCACCTGAATTACTTGAAACAGAAAATAAATTGTGGCCAATCTGCTCCAAGCCTTCCTGATTTGAAAATCTTGCGAGCATTAATTTAGCAAGTGATCTTGTTTGTCCATTTGAGAATATTCCCCGTACAGTACCATCTGCTTCGACAGCAAAATCATTTAAGACTCCCTTTGCAAAACCATCTTGTGTTTCCAGGAATACCTCGGAAGTTTCATTTGCAAACCCGGTAAGACCTGTGAAATCTGGAGTAACGATAAGTGGAGTTGTTACTCCCTGATTATTTAGATTGAATTTCAATGTAGCAAGCGGATTTCCGCTCAGGAATTGCCCATCCAATGAAAAAGTAACAGTTCCAGTACCAACAACCCTGTCCTTCCCCTGAACCTGCCCGCTGCTTAAAAACAGATTATCTTCACTTTCAGCAAAGAATCTGAAGGTATTTCCGACAGATTTTGTTGCTGAGTCTGTTCCTGCACGCGTTTCCAATACAAAAGACAGCTCAGCTATATGGGCAGTTCCCAATGAATCAAAAAATGTAGCATTAGCAAAAGCGCTTTCTCCTGCGGCCGACTGTCTTGTAAAGAAAGCACTTACTTGATTTCCATCCGAAGTTGTTATCTGCAAATCTGTTATATCGTTAATTGCTCCGACATTTCCGGCAATTCTCAAAACACCGGAAGCTGAAGGAGCTGTTCCGATTTTAACACCGGGAGTTTCATGTATACTGAACTGATCTCCAACGATAGGCTGAGGAATCGTCGTAGGCAATGCAGAAGTAAATGTTATTGTCTTTGTTACATTGCTTACAGTTGCAATTGCCGCGAGTTGCCCGGCACCTGTTCCAGTATTAAACCTTATTACATCTCCAGCCGCAACGCCTGAAAGATCAACACCACTTGCAACAACACCAGTAACTGCTCCACCTGCAGTTATCAAAGATGTAGCTGCACCTGTGACACCGGGAGTATTCGAATCATTATCATCATCTTTAATTGCGGAATACATCAATTCTGTTCCCCCTTTGTTTATACCTAGAGCCCTGTCAAGAAATGAGGAGAATTGACCCAGTGTTGTCCCGAAGCCGTCAAACCCTTGAACCGGTGCACTACTAACAATAAATCTCTTTTGCGGAAGAGCTCTCCCTCCCTTCTTAGGATTGACAAAAATAATATCTCCTGAATCCATTACCAAATCGATTGGAGTAGTGGAACCTGCTGGAAGTCTTCCCAAATTCGTTAAGAGAGTTGATGAGGTGGCTGCTGTACTAGTTGTGACATCTACAAGGGGTGATGATTCAAGAATAGTTCCTTGCAGTGCCTGTTCTCCACCGCCATTCAGGTTACCATTGAATAATCCAGTTGTTGATGCCTTCGCTATCTGAAGATCTCCAATTGGAATATTAACGTTCTCTAGTGATGTACTTGATGCGACTACAAACGTACTCAAATTGGCATTAACTCCCTGAATAATCATGCCGGTTGAAGGTTCTATAAGCTTATTTTGTGAATTCAGTGCAAAACTACCATCTCTGGTAAACAATTGACGGCCAGTATGGTCCTGCAGTATGAAGAATCCATTACCCTCTATTGCCATGTCGGTATTCCTGCCTGTTAATTCGAGCTCACCCTGGGCATGATCCCTAGTGGTTGATGCAAGTGTTGCGCCCAATCCAGTCTGTATTGGATTAATTCCACCAAGTAAACCCTGAGGTTGAGATCCAAAAGTAAGTGTCTGCGACAACAAAGTTTTAAAATCCACTCTTGAACCCTTAAAACCTGTAGTTGTAGCGTTTGCTAAATTATCACCGATTACATCCAGTTTTAACTGATTATTTTTGATACCGGAAACTGCCGTATTAAGAGCCCTGATTAACGCCATTTTCTACCTCCTTAACAACTGAAACACTATCTACTGGAACATATTTATTTGAGACTTTTAAGAACACCCCATCTTTGTCCTGGAGTACACTTTCTACTTTACCTTCAATTTTTGTTCCATCTTCGCTCAATCCCTCAATTTGTTTTCCAATGAATTCAACTCCAAACAACAAACTCATCTTGCTCTGAAAGGATGTCAATGAACTTGCGAGAACATTGATTTGCTCCAGATTATTTATCGCTACAAGTTGATTGATAAACGCTTCACTTTCCATTGGCTCGAGTGGATTTTGACTCTTCAACTGCTCCGTCAAAATTTTCATGAAATCTTCTCTTGAAAACGTATTGCTCCCGCCTGTACTTGGAACAACAGATGAACCAATTTCACTTATCTGCATGTGACCTCCTACGCTAAAATATCAACCAGCCCAGATGTCCTGGCTGAATAGTTTGAATTACTATCTTCATCACTTTTAACCTGAAAAGAAGTGGATCCGAACAGCGATTCCTGTTCGACATCACCTGAATTCCCATGTCCATTCTGGTCGGAAAAAACAGAAACTCCAAAGTTGGTCAAAGCAATCCCTTCTTCCTTTAACATATCCTGTAAAAGACCCTGATTTGAATTGATGAGCTCGAAAGCCTGTCTGTCATTTGTTACAAAATTTACCCTTACCTTATTTCCTATAGAACTCAAATTGATCTTCAAGCGATCTCCAATCTCATCAACTGCAACAAGACTCATTTTATTTGACTTATTCATCTGCTGCATCTGCATTATCTTCTTTATCCTTTCTGCAAGCTGTGAGGCAAGCTGTGTCTTCCCAATCAAAGTCTTTGACTGAGCATCAGAATGCCTTGCAACCTGAGCAATTCCCTTATCATTCGAAACGACGGTAGAATCTTTTGAAATTTGAGTGCTTTGTACCTTTACCTGCAACGGAGTGTTAATTGCAGCATTATTCGCTTCATTGCCTGAAGCAGGTTTAGATGAAACATCTGTATGATCATCTGCTGAATCCAGAAGGTTTGTATTACCCAGATCAAATGCAAACTGTTTTGCCTGATTTCCACCAGTCTGAGATTCTTCTGCTTCTTCAACATGATCAAATGCATTGTCAATTACCTGTTCAATCACACTTCCATTGTTATCTTTTTTACCATACAGGTTTGTGACCTGATCAGATTGATCATCTTTAGCATCAGCCTTTTCAGAATCTTTACCAGCATTGGAATTGCTCTGAACTCCACCTGTTACCGTTTCAGGTTCATCATTATCAATTTTCTTCTTTGGAGCATCTTCATTCAAACTGGGCCTTTTTGACTCGACCTTTTTCACCTCCTCTTTCACCTGAATATCAGGGGGTTTTTCTGAAGAAAATAGGGACTCAAAGAGCTTTGCAAAATTGGTAAAAGCGGTCTTAAGGATGGGGATCCCTATACCTGCAATACCTACGGGTTTTAATGGGGTACCGAACTTCGTAAAGGGCGAAATATTCATCGCACCCTCCGCTAAATGGCGGCCCACCCTGACCTATATTCGCCCTTCCGTGGCTAGTTATTTTTTACTTCGACAACATCGAAAAGTATCTTTTTAAGCCTCTCATTAAATTCTTTATCCTGTCTTATAACATCAATGACCTCGGCTGCCTGTCCAGGCTTTATATTATTTAAATACAATCTTACTTCATCATCAGTGAGTCTCTTTAAAATATCAGCTACAGATTCAGGTTCCATATTTGAAAATCTCTTCAGATTCAGCAGGAAGTTCTCTTCCTTCTGCTTATTTTCCCAATCCTTCTTCATCTCAGAAAGCTGTTTTTTCTTTTCAGTTAACTGGCTGTTCATCTGACTCAATTCAGAATTCAACCTGTCAATTTCTTGAATTTTCAAATCCATAAATGTTCTTATATCCTTTAATCGCTCCTCCATTTTCTGCACTTCCGTTTCGCGTTCTTTCATTTTTTGCTTGTATTCCATATACAGCTTCTCTGTATCATCTTTTTTTACTTCAGGACTTACAGCAAATTCAGTTTCTCCTTTTAAAACGGCAGTAATTTTTGATATTTTATCCCCGTTCAAATTACCTGTGAACAACAATGTGACAATACCAATAATCAACACAAGATTTACTGTAAGTGAGAAGATAATTAATCCCAGCTTTACTTTTTTCATCTCTTCCTCAAAGACAACTCATCAAGATTTTTCTGCTCTTCTTTCGCAACATCTTTTAAATACAGATTGTATTTACGTGCGTATAATTTTTCAAATGTCATCACTTCTTTTCTCTTTTCTATGTACTCATTTTTGTTTTTATTCAATATAGCATTCAAATCAGCGAGAACTTTCCTATCTTCATCAGATTTATTGTGTAATGATAAAATAAATTCGTTAAACTTTTGTATATCGCCTGCCAGGCTGACATTCTTTATATTCTGACTCAGCCTGTTTCTATATTGGCTGATCTGATCCTCTAAGTTTTCAAGTAAATCACGTTTCAGTTTTATCTCACCCAATAATGAGGCCATTTCAATCTCTTTCATTTTAAGTTCCTGTTTCTTTAGCCCCATAATCTTATCAAGATTAAACTTAAATCTCTTTGCCATGTCTTACAATAGACTCCTGTAATAATTGGCCAGTTCCATAACTTTCGCCTTTGCATCTGAATAATCTGAACTTTCATCCATATTTTGTGAAATGAGCTGCACAATCTTATCCTTCATTTTAATCGATGCATCGATTTCTTTGCTGGTACCTGTTTTGTAGGCCCCTACTGTGATGAAATCTTCACTGTCTTTAAACACTGAATAGCATTTCACTAACTGCCTGCACGACTCATAATGATTTTTATCAGTGACATTGACCATTAATCTTGAAATGCTTTGTAGTATGTCACAGGCGGGATAAATTCCCCTATGCGCCATATCTCTGGACAACCATATATGCCCATCAAGTATACTCCTTGCGCAGTCTCCAATAGGATCATTTATGTCATCTTGTTCGACAAGAACGGTATAAATTCCTGTTATAGTGCCATTGTCAAAATTGCCCGCCCGTTCAAGCAGTTTTGGCATATCTGAAAACACAGTCGGAGTATATCCTTTTGTAGTTGGCATTTCTCCTATTGCAAGTCCAATTTCTCTCTTAGAATTTGCCATACGCGTAATTGAATCCATCATTAACAAAACATCCGCACCTTTATCCTTAAAATATTCCGCGATTGCTGTAGCCGTAAACGGAGCTCTATATCTGGATACCGGAGGTTTATCAGATGTTTCTACTACAACAACTGCTCTCTTCAACCCCTCACTCCCCAAATTATATTCCAAAAACTCCTTTACCTCTCTGCCACGCTCACCAACAAGACATACAACAACGACATCTGCAGATGTATATCTGGTTATCATTCCCATAAGCATACTTTTTCCGACGCCGCTACCGGAAAAAATCCCGATTCTTTGTCCTTTACCGCAAGTAGCAAATGAATCAATAGCACGTACTCCAGTTGACAAAATATCCTTAATTATACGCCTTTCTAAAGGATTCGTAGGATTACCAAAAATAGGGTAAAAATCTTCGACTGTACATTCATCTTTTCCATCGATAAATTTACCAAATGAATCAACTACCCTTCCAAGCATTTTACTACTCACTGGTACATATTGGAAAGTTGAAATGATCTCAATCTTATTCCCAACCATAATACCGTATGGAGCGTCAATACACATTAAACTTATTTCTTCTGAATCTACTGCAACAACCTCTGCCATTTTATCACCACCGGTTGACTTTATTCTGCAAAGCGCGCCTATGGGGACCCTTAAACCTGCACACTTTACCAAAATACCGCTGAATGATGTGACATATCCCTGAGCTTTAACCGAAGTATATTTGTCGAGGAGAGTTGTTTTCATCATTTTAAAAACTCCCTGATCCTCGAAAGCTGCTCCTGAAGAGTTGCATCAACCATGGATGTACCAGATTCAACAATACATCCACAGGAGTCTATAGATTCGTCTCCTGCAGCCTCAAAAACTGCGTTAGAAAATAATGGATCAGTCTTGATATTCCCAATTAATTCCTGTACCTTGCCGAGGAAGGCAGGATTTACACGAATCTTGTATTTCCCGGTAAATGCAACGTAATTTAGTGCTTCTTTAAGAACCGCACTAATTACATTATTATCAATATTTACTTCTTTATGAATTATCTTCTCTGCGATCAATATAGCAGTATTTATGACTAAAGAGCTGATCTGATCAACTTTGTCATTTACTGACTTCCTGAGTTCATCTCCAAAAAATTGGACAAATTTTGCATTATCAGAAGTAAGTTTGTTTGTCAGATCATTTCGTATCTCATTTTCTCTCTGCATAATTGTATTTTCAATATATTCTTTTGCCTCTGCAGAACCTTTTTCGAAGCTTTCCTTTTGAAGCTTTTCAGCATGGAGCTTGGCATTATTGATAATTTCTTCAGCATCCTTCTTTGACTGCTCAACGATACTTTCAGCTTCTTTTTCGAAATTAACAAGGTTCAGCACTTTCATACAACAACTTCTTCTCCTCCACTACCTTCAATAATTAGCTGGCCTTCTTCTTCCAGCTTCTTCGTAATTGAGATGATCTGTTTCTGAGCACTTTCGACATCGCTCAACCTTACCGGGCCCATCAAATCGAGAGTCTCTTTTAAATCATCTTGTGCTCTCTTAGACATGTTTTTGAATATCTTTTCCTTTAAATCCTCAGAACATGATTTCAACGCAGTTGCAAGCTGCTGCTTATCGACACTCTGAAGCAAAACCTGCATTCCTCTGTCATTAACTTTTGATATATCTTCAAAGGTGAACATAAGATTCCTTATCTGCTGTGCTATATCAGGTTCTTCTTCTTCAAGATTATCAAGTACAGCCTTTTCTGTTGCTCTGGGTACAAGCTTCATAATCTCTGCTACCGGGCCCACTCCACCAATCTGCCTTTCAATTTCAGATGAAGTTGTAAATCTCTTTTTGAGGGATGATCCGATGTTTTCAAGCACATCCTGCGAAGTATTTCCAAGCTTTGAAAGCCGCTTAACAACATCAACCTGTTTTCTTATGGGAAGAGACTCCAGAAGACGTGATGCTCTGCGGGGATCCAGTTGAGAAACAATAAGCGCTATAGTTTGAGGATGCTCATTTTGTATAAACATGGCAAGTTCATCGTAATCCACGTCATTCAAAAAACTTAACGGGGACCCTTTCAAAAATTTCTGGAGACCTTCGAATGCTGACTGAGCCTGATCCTTAGGCAGTGTTTCAAAAAGCAATTCTTTCGCATAATCAAGGCCGCCCTGACCCAGTGTATGTCTTACCTGAAGAGTCTTATAATATTCACGCAATACCTCATCCCTTTCCTCTTTAGTAGGCGGGTTCATATCAAGACCAACAACTTCCTTCAAAATCTTTTTTGTAATACTCTGATCCATTTCTTTAAGGAGTCTGGCTGCAGATTCTTTATCCAAAGAGACAAGCAGTAAAGCGGTCTTTCGCATACCGCTTATTCTCTTCTTTTTTTCCTCCATAGATCTATTTTAACCCTCAAATATCCACTGTTTCAAGATACTCGCAGAAACTTTTGGAGCCTTATGTACTACTGAAGCAATATCTTCTTTGATCTTCTCTATTTCAGGCTCACTAGGAAGTTTTGATACCTGTTCAAGTTCCTTCTGCAATATTTCCTGAACCTTGTCGGAATCAAGCACACGTGTTCTTGCAATTGCAGTGTTTATAACTCTATACAGCATAAATATCACTATCAAGCTTAAAAGCCCCATAAATATTGATGGGGTGTACTTTTCTACCATCTCAAAAACGCTGGTTGTCGCACTGATTGCAGGAAGCTGTTTAGGAGAAGGTATCGGCATAAAGCTAACCGTAATACCGTCATCTTTCGCATCCGGTCCGATTGCATTCTTGACAAGCTGTTTGATTACATCAGTCTTTTCATCGCCTTTTACTTCCTCTGTTGGAATAACTACAGCAATTGACATTGCTTCAACAGATCCTGGGGGTATATAAGTAGTTTGTTCTAATTCGGATGGGACTTGTTCTGATCTCTGCTCTTTCTTATCAATATCATTCTTTGGAGAAGATGATGGGGCGGATGAAAGTTCTTTTATTTCTTTAGTCACGCCTGCGGGCGAACCTTGAAATGTGCTTTGATCTTTTTCACTTATCTTTTCAGAAGAAATAATTTCACCAGCTGTATACTCCTTGCGCCTTTCATTAATTGTTTTTTGTGACAGCTTTATTCTTGCAGACGCATAAACCTCACGATAAATCGGCTCGAGTATCCTTCTTACTTTTCCTTCTGTCGTAGCTTCCAGCTCCTCTTCAAGCTCTCTTACAGTTGAAGCGACTCCGGATCCTACTTCCTCTGAAGCAATACGATATAATTTTCCCGAGGTATCAACAATCTTAACTTCTGAAGGTTTTAGATTTGGAACAGCTCCAGAAATCATATTTGCGATCCCTTGTATGTGATCTTTATTCAAGGTTTTACCAGACTTAAGCTCTAGCAACACAGACGCCTTGGCTCCCTCGCCGACAAACCCAAGTGTAGATCTTTCACTTGCAGGAGTGATTTCAATCATAGCATTTTTCACAAACGTCATATTTTTTAGCTTCATCTGCATTTTTCTTTGCAGTGCAATCAGTGATTGCATATCGAATTGTTGTTTTGTTGTTGTAATCTGTACATCATCAACAAACTTATAGATGCCTTTATCTGACAATACACCTTGTCCTGATAATTCCAGCATCAGTTCATCAACTAACGGTTTCGGTACATATATTGATTCAGAACTTCTAATCTCGTACTGGGCTCCTTTGTTCTGAAGAAATTCCAGAACCTGAGCCCTTACCTCTCTCGATTCTTCTGGTCCGATTAACCTAGTCATATTATCCTGCGGCGTAAAACTGCTCAAAAACCAGACAAAGATAAAAAGAAGCAAGGCAGA
>JACQRL010000325.1 GCA_016206485.1 Planctomycetota bacterium
TCATAAATTCGGAGGAGCAGCGACGAGTTTATTACTATTTCTTTTTTCTTCGGTTGTAGCATTCTCGTTTCAGGATCAGAATTAAGCCGTTGCCAGAAGCAGATGTAAAAGCGGCTGAAGAACAACTTATGGATGAGGATCCGAAAATGCGGGCGGATGCGCTTGCAAGGCAGAAGGCGACAAAGTATGTATTGAAGATACAAAACGGCAAACAGTCACATTTACATGCATTTGCCGAAGAAGAACAGCAGAATAAAATCAAGGTGTCTGATCTGGTCAAGTGGTGCATAGAAAGATGGGAATTTAGTGACAAGAACAGACGCATCGATAAATATGAGGAATGGGAGAAGGCAAGAGAAGAACAGGATGAACTGAACGAGCCGTGCCTGCACTAAAAGGCGATCTCAATCCTGCTTAAGCCGAAAAAGCGACACCTAAATTGTGATTGGACTTCACGTGCCCCATGTTCTACAATAAAAATATGAAAGAAGATTCCTTCGCAGCTTTGCCCGGAGGTGAACTGATCCTGAACGGGATTCACGACCTTGCAAAAGGCAAGGAAACTATCGCCTCTTTGCTGGTCTCCATAGGCGAGCCACGGTTGCGTAGGTTGGGATTTACTATTGCTTCCCCTTATCCTGATCCAGAAATAAGTTTATACTTGCTCTTAGCTCGCCGGCATGATGCAGGGGCACACTCAAAATATAACAGTTATATCAGGCAATTGGTGAGCTTCGAAAGGGCAGCAGAATGCGTGAGTTAACAACAAAGAGCAGGACAAAGAACAAAGGAGAGTTATGGCAAAACTACAGGAAGATAGTATGTTGAGAAACTTTTTCATCTTTGATTCGTTAGGCCTGTTGAGAATTGTAGGATGTCAAAACCATTTAAAAGAATTTCACCAGCAGAAGTACCAATTGGGACCTCTGTCACCATGTTCACGAATGTATTTGCAGAGATAGATATTTTCACATAATTCTAAGCGACAGATAATTCAAAGTCTCTTGATACTATGTATTAGCTTGCCACTACCATTTAGTCACAATCACTTTGTATTCTGCTTTGTTTTAATCCACAGATTCTCTACAAAATCCACCATGAACCGATTCTTTTTTAGACGCTCATTTATTTGCTCTTTTGTCAGGTATTGTGAAAGAGAGCGTATGAACTCAACCCCATAAGTGTATATCATTTCTCTGTCATTAGCAGAGCTTATGTCTGATGTCAATTTTTCAATATAGGGAGAAGCTTTAATGATTTGTTCTTCAGATAATCCAGTATAATCGAACTCACTTGATGCTTTAAGGATTAAGTTTATTATTATGCTTTTCCAGGTAAACATCTTGCCATCTGGACTCAAGTTCGAACCTCTTGCCTTAGAAAATTTATGTACATTAAGGAGTTCAGGATCGGTTAAATGGGAGTAGGATTTCATTATTGATTCTACTTTGGAATAGTAGTATGCCCGATCCTCAAACATATTGTCAAAATCATTTGGTGTTTTAGCAAGTTCCTCTATCTGTTTGGTGAGTGTTTCCATAATGACTGTTTTTTCCTTTTCACCGAGGGTGTTATTGGAGATTATTTCATTCATTACAAGCAGCAAAAACACAGATTCACCCCACGGTACACCGACGACTTTCTCTACATCTATAGAGACTGCGACAAATTTTAGAAGTGCAGATGCATCTGATTTTGGAGTTGCTGCATGTAGATCCGTCATAAGATTCCTGATTTCGTTCCAGTTAAGCTTCGACAGCTCTTTAATAACACTGCCGGGCGGTTTTTTCCCATCTGGTGTATTCTTCGAATTTATGGAGGATAAAACTTTCTCGAATTCCAGAATATGCTTTTGTTGTGAAGCTGCATGAACATCACTTGTTGTTAATGAACCGCCAGCTTCATCACTGAAAGTTTTCTTAAGAATTCCTGCATAGTTAGCCGGGCTAATCTCGCTGATTTCTACTTTATATACAAGACTTTCATTGTTAAAAAGCGCCACCCACTCTTTATCAATGAGTTCTATAAAACCAATCCCCTTTATTTCAACTTGGCCGCTGAATACTATTAAAAAAGTTAGTTTGAACAATGGTAATACGGTCAGGGCGAAAGTTGTTCCATTTGTCACAACATCTCCGCAACCGGTTTTTACAGTCAAACTTGTTTTTATCTCCTCTTTTGGAATATTAAAGATGGCGGAGCCTTCTTTGAGCTCGTAGATAAACTTGTCCAGAGCAGTTAGTTTAGCCCCGGCACTCACAAGTATGTTGCTGTTGTGTCGTTTAATCAGGCGTTCTATGTCGCTGCTCGCCAGATATTCTTGCAGTTCGTTTTCTGTTATCGATTCAAACTCGCTTGACCGTGATGCTGTTTTATCCGGAGATTCAATATCGCTTGTACCTTTATTTTTATGTTTTTTTTGTGCAATAAAAAAAATTAAACCCGCTATTACAACCACAAAAACAAGTAGTTGTTTCATAATTCTCCTTAATAATTAAGCCTTTCCAGGATGTTTATGAAGTTAGTATCATCTTTAAGCAGCTTGGCTTTTTCTTCTCCGATGAGGCCGCTTACTTGCGTTACGAATTCTATTCCTGCCAGAATCTTATCCCGTCTAATAGCGGATGATTTCAGTTTTGTTTCCAGAGAACTTACATGGCTTTTTATTTTTTCGGTGTCATTTTCGCTGAGTTTGAACTGGTTCTGGAGATAAAATCTCACGGGACTGCCTGAATGTTCATATTCGATGACAGGGGGAACTTTTTTGTAGAAATTAAGTACTGATGCCGGAATCTTTTTATTAGTAGTGAATTTTGTCAGATACTCTTCTATGGTGTCATAGGTCAAGAGCTGATGTTTAAGAGCAGTGGTAGTCCCTATTTCAGCGACACTAAGTTTGTCTCCGTTTCCAAATATTTCTTTGGGGAATCCCTCAAATTCATCTTTTGTAAGATTTCCATTAAACATGTTGTGCTGAAGAAATGGATACAAAAATGCCGCATCTCTTGGCAGCCCGGTTGCTGCCGAGGCGTTATCAATTCCATTTAAAATGTATTTGTAATCGATTTCCTGAAGGAACTTCTCGTAGAGGTCAGGGTTTTTAAGCTGTTCCAGATCAATCTTACTGAAAAATTCTGTCAGCTTTTCAAGCTGCTTGCTAAACAGCTCAGTAAACTCTTTTTCACTTGAAGCACTTGATTCACCTGTTTCGAGATCATCTTCTTTGTGTTTTTTAGACTTCTGGTCAGAGTTATTGACATCTGAATATTTTGCTGTTTTGGTAAGTGAGCCGATTGACTGGTTATCACTATTTTTATGTGATTCATCTCGCAGGATTTTTTTCTCTGTATTATTGCAATTATGTTGGGGTGAGTTTTCAATTTTGCTGATTGCCTCTTTTTGAATCGGATTGATATTTTCTTGTTGTTGTTCCGATTTTGAAATGATTTTTCCCTGCTTTTTTTCCGGAGCGATTTTTATTTTCCGGGTGGGCGTGGCAGGATCGTTAAAAAAAGTAAGTTTAATAAATAAAACTGTGGCAACAATAAACCCAAGTATTATCAGTGGAATCAGTTTCTTAACCATCTTCGTCTACTATACTATGCGAACTATTTATGGGTTCAGCTTAGAGTTTAAAAAAATATAAATTTGCATAACTTTGGGTGTTTAAAAGGAATCAATTGGTTGGCTTAGCGTGCTGTCCGAGGGGCAACATTTGTCTTCATCTCCTTTAGTTCTGTCCCATCTATTCGTTTATATGTACAGCTTAACTTTTCTTCCTCATTGGTTTTTAGAATTTGCCGAAGCTCCTCTGTTGAGCTTATATTAGTTCCATTAATAGATGTGATAATATCACCAATCCTAAGGCCGCTCTGCCATGCAGGACCATTTTGAATCATGTTTATGATCTGGAGCCCAGATGCAGGGTCAGTAACTTCTTTTACCAAAATTCCCAGCTTCATAAGAGGCTTCCCATTTTGTTGAGACTGCCCTGTCTTTTTAGTCATTTCAGTATAACCTGGGATTTTTGATGGATCCTTGGGTAGAATTCCACCTATAATCTTTTTCCCGCTTACTTTTTCCATCCATGGACCGACGTTTAATGATAAGGCTTTGTACACTTCCATATGATTTGCTTGTTTTGTAACTTCATACTTGGTATTTGTGTAACCTAATTCTTCAAAATAAGCTTGTATATCATCCATTTCTTCTTTGGAGTAAGAGAAGGCTTTATCCAGTTCCCCCAGTACCATCAAAATAGGAAGATTTATCTTTTCTGTACGCTTTTCTATCTGTACATGCTGCCGCACTTGTTCATTGAAAGGGCAAAATACGGTAAAAACTCCTGCAAATATTTCAGGGTATTGTAGTGCAATTGAATAACTGGGGACTCCCCCAAGTGAGTGTCCTCCCACAAATATTGCAGTTGGATCTGCATTGAAGGCACACACTGCCCAGCATGTTAACTTTATTACTTCATCGTTGTGTTCAACGGCATTGGTGGGGCAGATTAGTATTGCATTTTTTCCGAACTCTGTTTGAAGGGCAATCATAGCAAGTGGTCCATCATAACCAGCCCCATGATTAAAGATGATTAAAGGAAGCTGTTTATTTGTGTCAAAGTTAGGAGGCAGAAATAGCGTGAACGAAATCCCAAACCTTGATTCATTGAAGTATGATGCTTCTCCTTTTGCCTTCGAAATCAGCGCAGTTCTTTCCTTCTCCAGCTCAGTGAATTTGTCAGCGTATTCATTTGTTAGGCTGATAATCTGCTGATTCTCCGGCGTCACTTCCTTAGCGCGATCGAGAACCCACTTTGCCGCCCAAACCTCATTATTTTTGACAAGGCTTCTGAGTAACTCTGGAACCTTTTCAGAATCTTTAACTCCCCTGTCTTTTATCAACTTAAAGACTGTATCAAATATTTTATCTTCGTTATCAGTGAACGCAATCTGTGTTGAAACCGTTCCTACAACACATAAGCATAAAATCACCCTGATAAAAAAATGTTTTAAATTCATTTATTACCTCCCAAACTTTATGGCGAATTTGTTTAGACAGATACTGAATTTTGCATTTTGCATCTGTCAGTCTCCTACCTTAGCGGAATTCCACTTGCAGAGAGTTTCTTAATTGCTGTTAGCTGCTTTTCATTGAGATTCTGCGCAACACCTTTAATGAAATCGATGAAGACAAGAATTTCCTCCCTTCTGTTTTTTGAAAGTTTCAGACTCGAGACGACAGAATCTACATAAGGAGTAAGCTTTGAGATGAGTTCTTCATCTGCTCTGAGTCCGGCCTTCAGATAATTAATAATCTGTCCCCTATTGAATTCATCTGTAAGACTGCTGTAGAGGGGGATGGACCACATGCTTGTCTCGTCATATTTAAGATAGTTTCTGGCAACCAATTCGTTATAAAATTTAACGCACAAATCATAGTAATAAAATACATTTTCAATCTCAAAATCGAATCTGCCTTTTTCAGACATTTTTTCGATATAAGTTTCCGCCAAACTTTCTACTTCGTTGATTTGCGCGTCGGTCAGATCGCTTCTCATCACCTCATTGACAATTCCGAATAGAATTAGCAGCTCTGCCCTTAATCCATATTTTTTGCTTAATGTAGCGAGCGTGCCTGCAATTTTAGTGAAAAATGCTGTATCAGTGGAGCTTAGCAATTCTTCCATAACATCCCGCAAATCTGGGTCTTTGGATTTGGAAAGAACTTCCTTTATTTTTTTAAGCTCGCTTGCATAATGCTTAAAATCTATATTAAGCAGGTCTTTTGCAACCTTTATGTGTTCAGTGCTTTTTTCATTTCTGCCGTAGAGATCCAGGAATGTTTCTACGCGTTTTACAAATGGAGTCGCAGCTTCATTGGAGGTTTTTTTGACGAAATCAGCGCTGGCTGATTCTGTATTTGCAGGGTTATTTTTAGCAGTTTCTCTGTCCGAATTTTGTAGTTTAGGCAGCGCTGCAAGGTCTTTAAAATCTCCTTCATAAACAATCTCATTTGAATTAAAGAGGACAATCCTGTTTTCACTGACCGGCTTTTTCACAAAACTTGTTTTAAGTAGAACTGTTCCTTCTATAACTATAAGGAGATTTGCATTCAAAGGATAGATTGTACTGACCTGAAATATCGTTCCCTGGCTTACAATCTCTGCTATCAATGTTTTTACCCGTATTCCTTTGGTTTCATCAGCTTGTTTTTTGACCTGAAAAATTGCTGATCCTTCCTGAAGCTCAAAAATAGCATCATTACCGTGATTGAGCCTGGTATTTTTTGTAACTATTATATTACTTTTATACTTTCTTATCAGACCTTCGATATCACCAGATTTTACGTAGATATCTATATCTTCTTCTGTAATTACAGCTGTGTCACTTGCAGGAATATCTGTGCTGAAATTATTAGAAGTCTGGTTGTTCTGATCTTTTGATCTGTAAATTACGGAGATCATTACAGATGCTATGATCAGTATTAAAAGGCAAATGAAAACAATGTAAGCTTTTCCGGTCGATTCAGATCGCGCTTCAAGATTCTGCTTATTCATAGATCCTCCATGAAAGTATTTTAGTTCTTATTTTTGTTCCACCAATTATTGGGAAGCTTGCGCTTTCCGTAACCAAGCAAAATATCAAACTTCAACATTAATTTGCGGAGGAATGTTCCTGCCAGCCACCTGCCGATCCTGTAGATAAATTTTGAGTAGTCTTTGTTGTATGGACAAACCCTTATGCAGATAGCACAGGCAGCATTTGTATTAACCCAGAAATTGAAACACTTCTCTGCGTCTACGCTCCATTTTTGTACCCCGATAAGATTGGACTTATTGTGTATTACGTCAGATGGCTTCCCATCTGTGATTGCCTTTGTCGGACAAGCATTTGTGCATTGCCTGCATGTGGAGCAGAATTTTTCGACACCGAATTTAATGGGTTTGTCGTGCGCGAGCGGAAGATCAGTAAAAACCTTTCCGATTCTGACACGCGGGCCGAACTCTTTTGTAATGAGCAGCCCCAGCCTGCCGTATTCTCCTAGTCCTGCCTGAATTGCCAGTGGAATAGACAATGCAGTGTCATTTAGACTTGCAACTGCCTGATACCCCAAATTTCTGATATATTGGGCTAATGATAAGATAACGCTTAGATCTTTTGTATACCCTTGTCCGGTTGCTGCATCACTAAGTGCTGAGGGAGTTGTTTTGATTGTTTCATAATCCATGCCGACAGCAATGACTATTACATTTTCCAGATCAGTGGGTAAATCAATTGGTTTTTCCATGTGCGATGTTCTGCTGTATTTATAATTATAAATCCATCTCTTATCAAACTTGCAAACACCGACAAGATCAGCTCCTAGAAACCTTGCAATTTTTTTTATTTCCTGGCTTATTTCTTTGCTGGATTCAATTCGAAGTTTGTTTTTACTGCCGGGTCGATGCAAGGTATATGTATCAAGAAAGCCCTCTCTTCTGTCCTCTGTTTCTTCCTTTAATTCGCAGGTATAATCTGTTATATGCCATGCAGCGTTTCTTATCGCGTAATCCTTATGCCTGAATCCGTCCACATCTCGAAATCTTGCAAAAGCGGTGTTGTAGTTTCTAAAGAAATTTAGCGTCTTTTCAGATCTGATTGACTTGTCCCAGTCTACCCGGTTGTATATGTCATTTTTCTGACTGAACCTCTGGAAATTGTCTTTAACTTTGAATCCTGTTGAAGTGTCTATATCACGGCAACAGGTACATTTATGGCAAAGTGAGCTGTTTTTAGTTAGATCTATTTTGCCATTTTGATCTTTTTGTTTTAATTCAGCTGTTGGAGCAGTACTCATTTAATACTAAGCGAATTGACGTTTATTTAAGGTAGAACTGAATTTGTTCTGAAATACTGATAGATCTAAAAACTGCAGAAACTGTTCTGCAACCTCCTTCCTTGTCTTGGAAATCTTTATATTTTGTGCCAGTGAAGTTGTTGCTGGTTTAGGCTGCTAACATTTCCTTCTGCTATAGCTTATTTTTTTGTATTGATTCTATATACCTTAGAAA
>JACQRL010000352.1 GCA_016206485.1 Planctomycetota bacterium
AGGATACGCTGTCTTGGGAATTGGAAAAACGCATAAGAATTACTCCCTGTGTTGCCCTTGATAGTTTTGGAACAGAAGAAAGTTCCAGTTTTACAACCTGACCCTTTTTAGAAGTAACAATTATTTCTTCAATATTTTAATATATAAGAAGTAGAGAATCCTTGCAAACGGGTAATTTAAGTGAAATATAACGCAGAATGTCTTTTCGGAATTATCTGAGTATTAAAGGCAACATTTAGTATGGATTGTATCGGCTTCTATATTAATGTCACACTTTAATACTGGTTTCAAGAACGTCATTGTATCAGTACTATTTATGCATATATTGTAATTATAGTATAGCTATTCTTGCATCAACAGTCGAGATAAAGCATAGCTTAAACCGATCTGATATAGTGTTCTGTTTGACTGATTAAGAAGGCTGGCTATGTATAACAAAATTGTATAATCTCACTTCAACCAATGACATCAATAGCATCAATGACAACAATGGCCTCATCGCTGGATTTCAACGAGCAGTTCCGCGGGGCGCTCGAATTAATGCAGAATTCCGCCAAGAACATTTTCATCACTGGAAAGGCCGGCACCGGCAAATCAACACTGCTGGATTACTTCCGGAACAACACCGCGAAAAATATCGCTGTCACTGCCCCCACAGGAGTGGCCGCCGTCAATGTAAAAGGCGTAACATTGCACTCATTCTGCAGATTCAGGCCCGGAGTAACACCTCACATGATTGACAACACATACAAAGTATCAGGAAAGAAGAATTTCTACAATAAACTCGACGCTATTATCATCGATGAAGTCTCCATGGTGAGAGCAGACCTGCTCGACTGTCTGGATAAATTTCTGAGGCTTAACGGAAGATCGAAAACCCTGCCCTTCGCCGGCATACAGATGATTTTCATCGGAGATCTCTATCAGCTGCCGCCTGTCGTCAGAGGCGAAGAAAGAAAAATATTTGAGGAATATTATGAATCTCCTTATTTTTTCTCCTCGAAAGTTTTTAAAGAGCTTTCTTATGAATTTGTCGAGCTCATAAAAGTCTACAGACAAAAAGACGGAAAATTCATCGGTGCGCTGAATTCAGTAAGAAATAATACCGTCACGCCTGAGACACTGGAAACGCTTAACAGCAGGTATGACCCGGACTTCGTCCCGGCGGAAAAAGAATTTCATATAAATCTGACAACAACCAACCAAAAGGCCGATGAAATCAACGCGGTGATGCTCACAAGACAAAAAGGAAAAGAGTACTCATATGAGGCGGCGATGGAAGGCGATTTTGACCAAAAATCCTGCCCGGCTGACGAGATATTAAAAATAAAAATAGGATCTCAGATAATGCTTGTAAACAATGACAACAAAAAAAGATGGGTGAACGGCACCGTCGGGAAAATAGTAAAAATAATAAAACAAGATGGCGGTAAACCTGACAAGATAATAGTAAAACTCAATGATGGAGAAAATGTAGAAGTCCTGCCTTTTTCATGGGAACTATTCAAATACAAACTTGATGAGGAAACAGATTTGCCGGCTACCGAGGTTATAGGTTCCTTTACCCAATATCCATTGATACTCGCATGGGCAATCACAATCCACAAAAGCCAGGGCAAGACATTTGATAAAGTTGTCGTGGATCTTGAAAGAGGCTCTTTCGCGCATGGCCAGACATATGTCGCTTTAAGCAGGTGCACAAGCCTTGAAGGACTGACTTTAAAGCAAAATATCCAGAAAAGGCATATACTTATGGACTGGAGGGTGGTAAAATTTCTCACCGGGCGCCAGTACCGCATATCCGAAGATGAGATTTCATTCAAAAATAAAATTGAAATGATCAGAAAGGCCATAGACCAAAAAAAGAAGTGCAGGATAGTTTATCTGAAAGCAAGCGACGAAACGTCTGAAAGGATTATCGACCCACTTGAAGTTTCCAAGATGCGCTATAACGGCAAAAATTTCACGGGACTGGAAGGATACTGCCATCTGCGCATGGAAAAAAGGGTTTTCAGGATAGACAGAATACTCAAAATAAGCGTAATATAGATACAGAAATCAGGAATCAGAAGACAGAATTCAGGGTCAGCAGAATGGAGTCAGCACACAGAGAATGAATATAGAATATCGAAGATGGAATATATGGAATCGGGGAAAGCGGGAGTCAGGGGTCAGGAGACAGAACTAAACCTTTTAAGAATTTATCTGCTTCATGGACTGATAATTCATTTAGGAGGAACGGGATGAAAAAATCTATCTGCATTGTGAAGTTTCTGTTTGTTTTTTTTGTGCTATCTTGCCTTCTAATCTCCGGATCTACCGATGATCCCGATCGCGACATAGAAACTGATAACAACTCGAACTCTTTGCAGATTTTCTCAGGCCGGCAATCAAATATATCAACAAATTCATCATCTATGAGAACCTTATTGCCAAAACCTCTACCTCTCACTTGGGCAAACGGATATATACCGAACAACGTTAATACAACCTACCTGACATCCACAAATTCTGCGACCAGGCTGCGCAACGGCAACATTGCTATAATAGGCCAGATTCAGACATCATTTCCGCCATTAAACGACACTTGGCTTATTATACTCGACCCTCGAAGCGGAGCGATATTACAACACACAACGCTCATTCATACTTCAAGATCCCTCATCACAACTCATATCGCTGAAACTAATGACGGAGGTTTGATAGCAGCGGGATCATTTATGTCAGGTCTAAACTTGGGGACACAAATACTTATCAGACTTGACCCAAGTCTTAACGTTGTCTGGGCAAGGTCTTATGGAACAAGCTACTTCTTTTCCTTCTCGAGAATAAATAGCGTAATACAAACAACTGACGGAGGTTTTATATCAGTCGGATCGAGCACTTTGATAAGTGGCAACATAGTTACAAAATATGACGGTTCAGGAAACGTGATATGGTGTTTCAAGCCGGATTCAACTGCGCTTTTAGATGTGCGGGAAAGCTCTGACGGGTATATCCTTGCAGGAAGCTACGTTATAAGTCTGTATACCCGCCAGATGTGCATATTAAATATAGACTTCACCGGTCAAATAAGATGGATGAAAACATATCTGTCAATACAGCAAGAGCAGAATGCAGTGCTCTTTTCAATTTTAATAACTCCTCTGGGCCTGCTCTCACTGGGGTCCGGAACTAATGGAATATATATATTATCAACAGACTTTTACGGGAACATTTACCCCAACGATCCGATTTACTGGCTTGTGAATTTTCCAGCCCTGTATGTACACAGCTTTTCCAAAACTATAGATGTAAGTCCTAATCTCGAATACTTTGTATCCGCGAAAGACGCTTTAACATCTACCTATTGGGTAGCAAAACTTAGCATTGTACAGTCAGGAAGACCACAAGATATAATATTCCAGAAAGTTCTTGTGACAACAGGAGCTGTCTCTTATGTGAATGCAATCACAAGTAATTCATCAGGAGGAGCTACTATTATCGGTTCTTCACAAGTACTGAATCAATCAAGGCTGGAAAACTGTATCTGGGCAGCAGATACAGACAATACAGGGACAGTTCAATTTAACTCGAACAGCATACATTCTTTAGCGCAGGGAAATAAAACAGCGAACCTGATACCAACCATGCCTGCTGATATTACCACATCTCTAACCCCAATTATTTTGAGTGAAAGTTATGAGAATGTTTATACGGGATCAATCCAATACCTGATCATTCAGGAAGCACCGTAGCGAAATAACCACAAAAACAGCATATAATAAGAAATCAGGATTCAGGAATCAGAAGACAGGAGTCAGCACACAGAGAATGAATATGGAATATTGAAGATGGAATATCGGGTATCGGGGAAAGCGGGAGTCGGCATTCGAAAGCAAGGAGTCAGGAAACAGAAATCAGAAGTAAGGAGTTGAAGGGCAAAAGATGTAAGGAAGAATATGGAATATCGAATATAGAAGATGGAATGTAGGACATAGAATATAGCAGGGCATAATGGACAAAATAACAAGTTTTACGCAATTGGATGTCTGGAAGTTATCGCACTCACTGGTTATTGACATCTATAAATACACAACAGAGTTCCCGCAGGAAGAAAAATATGGACTGGTATCACAAATGAGGCGCTGCGCAGTTTCAGTAGCCGCAAATATTGCAGAAGGATTCAAAAGAATAGGGAGAAAAGACAAGGCACATTTTTATAACATAGCGCAAGCTTCGCTAGAAGAACTGCATTACTATTTTATACTTACCCTCGATTTAGCACTTATGAAAGAAGCTAAGGAGCCGTTAAATAAAATTGACAGCATAGCAAAAATGCTTACTTCCTTAATAAGATCTACACTGCAAAGACACATCTCATGATTTTTTATCCCCATATTCTATCTTTCATATTCCATATACTTCTTCAGTTAGGAAGCGCCGGAGACAAGCTCGGACAGGATATAACAATCAGCAGTAATGAAACAAAATCCGGAGAGTTCTACAACATAAAGACATTTCGCGTGAACTCAGGAGTAACTCTGAGCGTGAGCGGAAGCATAATCATCCGCGCCGAAACTATTATAATCGAAGGTACGATCTCCGCCAATGCGGCAAACTCCAGCGAAACAAGCGGAGCGGGGAGCGCAGGATCTGGCTCAACAAACTCAGGAGGAGGTGGGGGTGGTGCTTACGGTGGAACTGGAGGATCGGGAGGGTCATCAGTAAATTCAGGCGGAGCAGGCGGTTCTTCCTATCCTTCCTCAACCAGCAATCTTTCCGTGACTGCGATGTCGAGTCCGGATTCGACCGATGACATGCAACTTCCGTCAGGCATTATAGACGTCAATCAGGGGTCCAACGGAGGCGACGGCGGCGGCGCTGCGTCAGGCAATGGAGCAGGCGGAACCGGAGGCGGACGCATAATACTGATCTCAGCCACGTCCATTACTATTTCCGGCACAGTAACAGCGAACGGAGGAAACGGTTCTGTAGGCGATACAGACCGTGGAGGCGGAGGCGCCGGTTCAGGAGGCGGCATATTGATAGTCGCTCCGGATGTTACTGTATCAGGCACGGTCAGGGCAAACGGAGGGACCGGTGGAAACGGTGGAGCGGACGGCGGTGACGGCGATGACGCTGGAGGAGGCGGAGGTGGAGGTGGGGCCGGAGGCAGAATCCGCATCTTCTATGATTCTCTCAGCGAAACAGGTTCAGTTACAGCAACCGCAGGCAGTGGAGGGTCCGGCGGGGGAACAGCATCAAGCGGAGGTGCCGCGTCCGCAGGCACAATTACGCGAAGCGAACATAATTTCAGACCAACAAATTCAGCGACGCTTTCGACCTCTAACACGACAACAGTAAGCGGCGTTCAATACATCGGATCATCGAGCGCGACTCTCAACTTCACAGGATACACCGATCTCAACGACACCACATCAACAACAAGCAGACGCACCCATGGCGCGACGCAGTGGCAGCTGCGAACTGACAGCGGAAGCTACAGCAGTCCCCTGCTTGACACAGGATTCAGTTCAAGCTCGGTCACAAGTCTGACGGTCAGCAGTCTGGCAGGAGGCAAATATCATTTCAGAGTCAGGCTTGCCGATGCGGGAGAGAGCTCCGGATACACCGGCACTACATCAACTCCATCGAGCGCCGATAACGAGCTCGAATCTCTCTTTTCAAGCGAGACATCATTCACTGTAGATCTCACTGCTCCGTCAACCGTAACACTGACCTCACCTGCTGAAGAAACATTCGACACATCATCAGTAACGCTCAGCTGGCAGCAGTCAACAGACAGTTTATCCGGACTCAAACAATACCAAATTGTAGTAACCAACAAAGACACAGGGACGTCGATTCTCAACACAATAACGACCAACACAACGTACACACTTTCAAATCTTTCAAACGGAACCTACACATGGAAAGTCAAGGCAATCGATAATGTCGGAAACGAAACAAGTTTTTCAAGCAGAGAGTTTGCGATCATCGGAGGAAGCAGCAGCAGCGGCGGAAGTTCGACAATTGGAAGGAAGGGAAAGTCGGGGCCAAAATGTAGTTTAACCAGCCAACATAGTCTAAATAGTCTTCATGGTCTCATCAGTCTGATTAGTCTAAGTGGTCTGATTGGTCTATACAGTCTAACAAGTCTTATCAGTCTAAAAGGTCTAATGAGTCGAAACAGTCTAAAGAGTCTTAATAGTCTAATCAATCTGATGAGTCTTACGGGTCGAAAGAGTCTGTATAGTCTACATGGTCTTATTAGTCTTATTGGTCTTGGCAGTCTCGTTAGTCTAATGAATTTTAAAAGGAAAAACAAAAGCCATGATTAATTTATTGGCCTTTATATTAATAGTCGGAGTTCAGGATGAAGATGAGTATCCGCCGACAAAAATTGAAACAACTGTTAGCGCTGACTACCTCGATTCGCTGAGCACACCCGCCATCACTGACTCAGGCAGATTCACTCACCTGCATCTAACTCATCCTTCAACCACCGGATGGGTAAACAAGCAGATCCCCTTCTCGCTGTCACTTAAGGGGCAGGACGCAGTGTTCGATTTCGACGATACAGAAGATGGATGGCTCAATAAATATAAGGGAGATCTGTTCAAGGGAGTTCTCAGTTCAGAATTTACAGTTATCGACAGGTTTGCTCTGATTGCCGAGCTCGATTTCGCGCGGTTCAATGCAGATGAAGTGCTTGCCCTCACAAAAGGGACAACCCAATACCTTGGTACTGACGAGCTCGATTCCGGGTTCACAAATCCGCGCGTCTTTGGAAAGTTTCAGGCCTTTGAAATCCCCGAGACTTTATACGTCTCAGCCATAGCAGGTGTCAAATTCGCAATGAATGCCAATGATATATTCGCTTCCTCAGGCTCATCTGACACGCTCGTCGGTACCTCTATTAGTTACAGTCTTTTTGGAGGATATTTTCACGCAGGGGTTTCCGCAACAGTTCCCGGAGACAGCAGAATCTTTGAAAATAAAATTGATAATAAAACGTTCATATCAGCCGAGCTCTCATACGCAAGATATCTTGGATTCAGGACGTTCGGATACATCTACGGACGTTATGTACAGTCTCCGTTTAAGAACTCCCCTCTGCTCGAAGGAAGCGATATTTCTGTAGGCGCATCGGTGAGATATATGGCTACCAAAGAACTCAGCCTATTCGCAGGGTTTTCGGTCGGGCTCACCGATTTGAGCTATGATCGGGCGATAACAGGCGGGATTACATTCGCGCTGCATCGTAACTAAGTGACGTTTCACGATTTCTTCCTCAGATCAAAATGGTATTACTTTGCTGCCAGCGGGAAAATATATGTTGTGACGCTTCTTGCTGGCACGACGGCCTCGAACTCATTCGAATATACATTTTCATTTTCAAGCTCTTTCACGTCCTCGGTTGCCGACGTCCTGTAGACAAGCACATTACTTTCAACTACAGCATTACTGAATGTGACTTTAAATGAAGTAGCAAGATTTTTGGTATTTAAAACCGTTAAAACGATCCTTGATTTTGACTGATCAACAAAGGCAACAGATTTCAGATCGTACTGCCCGGAAGAATCTATTCTGATATCGCCCGGTCTGACGAATCTGCTGAAATGAGCGAAACACCAGAACCTCTTGGGAATAATAAGCTTCGCCGTATTCACATCGTAGATCAAAAGCGCCTGGGCCTCAAGATCGCCATACTTCAGAAATTTTACAAGCCACCAGTAAAACCAAGCGTTTACATTTCCTGCTTTAAGCGCGTCTATAATACGATCAGCCCAGATAAGCCCATCTCCTATATTAAGAGATTTCTCTCCTACAGTTCCTAAAGTTGAATACTCCGTCTGCCATACCTGTTTGCCGGAATCTGTACCCAGTTTGCCAAAGTCGCTCATACTTCCGCCGCCATATCCATGGCTTGCAACCACTGAAATATGGGGGCTGGCTAGCTCATCTTCCAGGGCGTGCTTGACGTATTTATAACTGTTGTACCAGCCGGTAGCTTCAGCAACCTGTATCCAAACATGCGTCTGATCTTCTCTTAAAACCTTTCCCAGAATCTTTACAAAATCGGTGAGCTGAAACTTATTCCAGACACAACTTTGATACTTCGTACTCTGGTCAGGCTCATTTTGAATCCCTAAAGTCATAATTTTTATCCCTTTCTCATCATACTTTTTTAAATAGCTGGAAAGATATCTGGCATAGTTTTCATATTCGGAGGGAAGAAGATAATTGGTAAGCGATGGATAAAACAGATTCGGATCGAAATTTTGGAGTTTAGTTCCATTAATGTTTTTATTGGCTTTCATTTTCGCCGGAGGGCTCCACGGAACAGAATAAAATTGCGATACTCCCCTTTTGACAGCCTCTTGCATGAGCCAATACTGCGCTTTATCCTGTATCTCAGGGAAGTTGGGTTTTTCAAAATCGTAATCCGGCCGTATCTCGTTTCTGATTATTGAGATCTTTGCTCCCTTCCGTGTAAAAAGCAGATCAAGTACCTCAGTCCTTAATGGTTCAGCCAAAGACTTGATTTCATACGCTATGAATGCGCTTGAAGCGCCAAATCCCGTCACAAGCTGATTCGTTTTTGATGAATCAATTAATATATCATTCGTGAAGATAGAATTACCGTCTTCCATTGAGTGAAGCCGCGGATAATCGGAGGAAATTACAAATAAAACAGAAGAGACCAAAACACCCAATTTTCCTGCCGCTTTCATAAAACATCAAGCGTATTTTAACGGCTGTTTGTATAAGATTTAGCTGATTTGTCCGCATATTTTTAACTATGCCCGAATCAGCAAATATGGGTCATAGATCGTGGAATGTAGACTATCCAGAGTAAAAAACTTTGAACCACGAATTGATGCTGCGAATCTTAATTTGCGATCTACGCACCAAGTCCCATGTTCTATGATGATATGGCGCTGCATCGTAACTAATACACTGATGTACTGATTCATCAAAGCTTGCTTGACTCAGATAATCCATAAATATCAAAGTACAAATAACAAATATCAACCAAGTTCCAAATTACAATATCAAAATTCCAGAAGATATGTCCTGCTCATGAGGGTAAGACCAGGGCAATTTAAACCAGAAACTATTACCGAATTAGACTGATGTCATCTATGAAATAAAACTATTTTTCAATATTAAAATCTGGCAGAATAAGCTGGTGAATGTATATTATGGATTCGTCGGGGAGCCGGGTCGGCAATCGTGATAAAAAGTTGTTAGTTGAATAAGGAGGTTTTATGAAGAGAGTTCTAGCGCTGAGTCTGATCGGAATTATTTCGATTACATTGCCGGGTTATACCCAGGAGCAGGAGACTGCCGCAAAGGCAAACATTTCCAAACTACTGCCCGAGGATCCGATATTCTTTGCAAGAATTAATAATATAGGCAATGCCTGTGAACAGCTGAAAAGCTGGGCCACGCAATTCATAAACGAAAACGAGCTGGATCAATTATTAGGCTTTGTAAATAAACTTATTTCGAGTGAAGTTTCCAACAAAATCCCCGAAGATCTGCTGAATAGTATCGTGAAAGCAGGCCAGTCACTATCTTCAATTAATCTGGGGGTGTACTTGTCAACAAAGGAAAATGCCGGAATAATCCCAGTCGGAGTATTTGTTATTGAAGCAACCAGTGAAGGACCTCTTCAGCAACTGCTAGAAAGCATTATCAGCTTTATAAAAGAAACCGACCAACGAACACTCGTAAGCACACTTGAAATCGACGGGAATAATGTTTATAGACTTGAACCGAACATGGCAATTATGGATGATGAAAATGATCATCCTGACAGGGAAGTTTACATGGGAACATACAAATCGCTCGCGATTATGACTAATGGCAAGAGCGCTTTTAAAAACATCTTTAAAAAGCTTTCAGGAAAGGATGATTCCAAGTCGCTGTCTGACAACTCTCTGTTCCACAAAATCAATAAAACCGGGACTAAAAACGTCTCTTTAGACTCATTTATTGATTTGAAGCAGTTATTTTATTACCTTTCCAGAACAGAAATACAGACAGATGAGTTTACAAGAGCTGAGTTGATTACAGGATTCACGAAGGTAACCGGCTTCACCTTATCTGCCTCGCTTGACAACAATAACAGGATGGTAACAGATGCCGCAATAGGAATCGACAAAGGATGCAAGATATATGATCTGATACGCCAGCCGCCGACTGAGCAGAAAGATATACTTAATCTGATCCCCGCTGATTCACTTTTCAGCACAGTGTCAGCTTTAGATCTGGCAAATTTATGGAATAATTTAGAGGGGTTTTTTGAGAACAGAGGTGAAGTTCTGGAAGATCACGATATGAGACAGGCTGAATTCGGGATTCAGATGGTCAAAGGAATGGTTGAAGCTGCCGTGGGCAAGAAGCTGGAAGAATTCCTGTCGGAGTATTTGGGTGATGAAATCGGCGGGTTTATCTATACACCGTCGATCATGGGATTTGCCGGAGGTGAATTTAAACTGCCGGCGTACGGGTTAATTATTGAATTCAAATCCGCTGAAAAACTTCAGGAGATTACAGATACACTAATGGAAACACCTATGTACATGGAGGAAATCGAGCCTAATCTAGCAGAAAAGGATTACAATGGAAATAAAATTCATTATCTGAAAAACCAGTCTCTTCAATACGGATATTGTCTTTTTGATAAATTTCTGATCCTTGGAAGTGTTCCCGGGATACAGAACGCGATTAAGGTATACAACACAGACAAGTCGCTTGCAAAATCTGAAGGTTTCAATAAGGCAATGTCATCTCTACCAAAAAGCAACAGTAATATTTACGCGATAAACAGCGAAAAAATTATCGGACTGATATCGAATGCATACTCGATGGTCAAACTCATGCTGAAACAAAAAAGTCGCGGTGACCCGGATGAAGAAAAGCTTCCTGATATTAAGGAGTTGAAAAATCCCGGGGCGTCATATGAGATCGTTTGCACAGTACATAACGAAAATGAATTTTCGTGGCACTACAACGGGAGCGGGATTTTTAATCTTACTATACCTGTAGCCGCTGCGGTCTTAATTCCATTTGTTATGAAATCGAAATCGGTTGCAATTGAACAGACTATAATCAGAACATTATTTGTACTTTCAGAAGTAAACCATATGTGGGCAGTACAGAATAATGAGTACTGGACAAAAGATGTTGCAGGACTCTGCTATCTTGAGAAAGATGGAAAGATGATTAACCTGATATCGTCGAATATTGCAGATTCAGACCCGCAAGTCTCTCAATGGAAACCGAAGGCAAGATCAATCCCATTGAACGGCTATCATTTTACGGCTGTCAAAAACGATGAGGATGGAAATCCATACTGCCAGAATATTCTGAAGGATGGTCCACAAGGAGAGCCATGCACTAACAATAACAAGTTCGCGTTCTGCGCATATCCCGCAAATTATGGAAATGCAGCAAGGCTCACATACATTGTTAATGAAAGCGGCATTGTTTATAAGAAAGATACAGGCGGGGAATCAGTAACCGACTGGCCGGCTGACCCTGAATCTGAGGGGTGGATTCGGTTTAACTAGATTAGAATACAGAATATAGTAGACAGAATTCAGGATTCAGAAGTCAGGAGTTAGGACATAGTACTTAGAACATAGCGCCACAACGGCGCTGATTCGTGCGATTTGCCGGACTTTTGCGGCTTCAAATGTATTACAAATTTGGGACATATTAAAGCGATAATCTGCAACATTTTTTAAAGGGATTCCGCAAAACGATGTAGAAGAGTATAGTTATGAGAATCCGTATGTCTTCTGTCTCTCTGATCATTTTCCTGTTGGTGGCTATATCTGTTTTGGGGGATGAATTTGGACAGCTACCAACAACTCCACCAAACCCTGAATGGAGTGTGCCGACAACAGACAACAAAAAAGTCGATATTCGGGTTTCAAATTTCAAGATTTTGAGTCTCACAGAGGGAAAATTCGGCTGTGTTTATGAATATGACGCTAACTCAACTGCGACAATTGATAAAGATATAATGTTCAGACTAATCAATCCTGACTCAGATATCTCATCTTCAGGATTAAAACTTTGCGCAACAAGCGTAACAAATCAGCAGTCGCCATCCGCAGTACATACAAACGACACTGTTTACATGGTCTGTGAAAATATTGTCAGCGGACAGTCGCGCCTATTTTTTAATTCACTGGGCGGATCAAACTACAACTCGCTCGGACATGGACTCGGGGGCAAAGAGCCAGTAACCGAACTCGGCGGGATTCCATTGAGCAGTATTGAAGGATCTTATAATCTGAAAAACCCTATTATCACGACTGTAACCCAGGTGGGGGGAGGTGATGAACAGTTTTTTACGGTGATCTATCTCAAAGAAATTTCACCAACTAATATGCAACTAAGGGCGTTAAAGCTTAGTGAGGTCGGAGACATCGCATTCGGCCCAATTTCAATTTCCGATGTAGTAAGCGCAAAAACAAATGTTAAAGTATCCAATATTGTTGATTCGGTTTTTGAACAGGATATTCATGCAGTTGTATGGGAAGATGATAGAAACAGCGCAGGTGGAAATGGGATTGATGTTTATGCCAGCGCGTTGACCACTGCGACTTTAGAAATTGTAAACGGATGGAATGCGCAGGGAACGCTTGTGCTGGGCGGACAAGGTGACCAGCTTAAACCGGTTATAGCAGCAGGGCAAGAGGCAATGGGTGATAACTTCGAGGTATATATCGCCTGTGAAAGTATATTCACAAGCAGCCCATCTGATGTTGTCTTCAATAAAATGGATAAAAATGGACAGCCGACGTGGAATGGAGCAGCAGGATTCAATGTGATGACAGGCACAGCTGATCAAAAATCTCCGTCAATCGACTCAAAAGGATTAAATTTTGTCATAACATATGAGCATCAGGAGGGAACTACCGTGAGCAACTGGGACATTTACGCCGGTGTTATAAACACCTCTACCGGAGCAGTCACAAACAGAGCTATCTCAACAAAAACAGGGGATCAAACAGATCCGAAGATGATAACGATTTTGCCATACGGAGCAGACTACACAGGTGGGTCATACATAACCTGGAGTGAAGCAGGTAACATCTATGCCCAAAAAATCGGGTATATCGACAATGGCCCTGTGTGGGCAAACAGCGGTGTTGTCGTCTGCACAAACAGCAGTACGCAATCGGGAGCAGTCGCAATAGAAGATTCTGCAACTCCGAAAGGAGATATCCTTGTTGCATGGTTCGATTCGAGAGACAGCGCGACTGAGACAAGCTTATATTGCCAGATAGTTAGCACATCGGGACTCACAAAAAGACCGAATGAAGCGCTTAATCCAAGTATGACGCTCATATTATCAGGCACAAAGCCGATGATGAATCTTACCTGGGGTGATGACTCAGACATAGAAACCGGATACAAGGTACAACGGGCAGCGACAAGTCAGCTCGGAACATATACGGATGTTTCCACGCTATCAGCAAATGCGGTAAGTTTACCCAATATAGATATCACCGGTTTCGGCACAGGGACCCACTATTTAAGAGTCCGCAGTTATAAAACAGAAGGTAGCTCCACTTCATTTTCACCAGTCAAGTCGGCAAACTTAAAAAAAGTTATTATATTTGATCCGCCCACTGAGCTTATCGTACTATCTACAACATTGAGCACAGTCGAGCTTAAATGGAAAAAATCCAATTCATCAGTAAGTATTGATCCGGTCGGGCAAAACCTCGTGTCGCAATATAAAGTCGCAAGAAAAAAATCTACGGATGCCAGCTATACAGAAGTTGGAACTATTCAGGTTACAGCTCCCATTCAGACATACATTACATGGACGGATACAGGTTTACAGTCAAATATACAATATCAATATAAGGTGAGGGCTATGAATCCGAATGGGATTCAGACATCTGAATATACAACGGTTGTAAATGCGACTACCAGCTCTGGAGGATCGAATCCACCGCCGCCGCCAAATAATAATGGCAACAACAATACCGGGAACAACCCGACCATACCAAATAACAATCCAAATAATCCATCGGCTCCATCAAATTCAACTTTCATTCCTGATCCGCAAACAACAACGCAAGCCGGGTCTTCAGGAAACAGCTCGACAAGCAGTAAGAGTAAGAGCACCCCTACCTGCTATATAGCCACTGCTTCATCCAAGAATCCTAAATCAACGATTATCGGTTCACTTGTAAATATAAGGCGCGGCAACCTGTCCTCAAATTTAGCAGGCAAATTATTCAGCATCACCTACCACAAGAGCTCTCCTTCATTAGCAAAACAAATAAGCAAAATTAATCCGGTAAAAACAAAATGCAGTCTTTTATTGCTTATGCTTTTAATCTCGATAGCAGCAGTGTTATCTCGAGTTATCGCGAACAAATAGATTTATTTATTCTTTTTCCTGGTATCATCAACAGCCTTTTCTATATCTTTCAGAACACTATCCATCCAGTCAAACAAAAGTTTTGACTTGATTTCCAGCTGATGCCCCTGATCCTTATAAATATCATATTTTACCTTTGTGCCTTTATTTTTAAGATCTTCAACAAATTTATCAATGGTTTTCCTTACATTTTCAATCTCCTGATCTCCTAAAGCAATGTACAATGGTTTATTTTTTAATTTTTTTGACGGCTTGGAATCATTCCCGGCTCCGGAAGGCGGGCAGAAATGCAAAAGCAGATTACCAGTATCTGCTGAAAAGTTAGCGGGATTATCCGGCAGGGGGGTTACAGCAGTTCCCACTGCTTGTTGTCACGCAGTCAATCCTAACGCCCTCGCTATTTTCTTATCCAACCGGCTTTGTATGGCTATGGAGATTTTACCGAGCCTTCTGATTATTATGTTGCGCTCCAGAGTAACAATCTTTTTTGATTTTATCACGGAAGATTTTTTGAGGCCGGTCTTATGGAAATCCCGGTCTTTTGTATCGATTATCAAATCGCCTTCCTCTGGTTCTTTGGGGATGACAGAAGAAATGAATACGAGTATGACGTCTGTTCCATTGTCAGGTGAGATCACAACCGCAGGCCTTATTTTTTGATTGCTCAGATCTGTAAATGGGAACGGCACTAAAACAATATCCCCTCTGCTAAGTGGTTGCCTAGACAGCTTGCCCGTCTCCCAATGAATAAATATCTTCTTCCTGTTTTTTCAGGAAATCAAAGCTGCCGGATTTCTCTGCCAGCTTTGCCAGATTAAATGCTGATAATTCGCCGTTTATTATTACTTTTACCCGCTGATTTTGATCAAGAAAAGAAACATCTTCCAGGGGTTTAAACACGCCGTTTTCATACACAGCCTTGATGATTTTCCTCATGCAGTCATATTATAGCTGCGTCGGTTATTGCTTTCCAGTCAAAATAGGTTATGCAAAGATAAGGCTAAAAATGGCCCTGACCGGCCATCTTTATTGATCGAAGGAGGCTTAAAATGAAACCAGGTGATAAAAAGATCGCGGCACTATATTCAAGGGTTTCCAGTAACATTCAGCGCGTAAAAGCCGTCGTAGATCGCTTAATACCGGAAACTGCCTCCCCAAACAATAATGGCAGCAACAATACCGGGAACGACCCAGCCACACCAAATAATAATCCAACTTCTCCGAATAATTCATCGGCTCCATCAAATTCAACTTTCATTCCTGATCCGCAAACAACAACGCAAGCCGGGTCTTCAGGAAACAGCTCGACAAGCAGTAAGAGTAAGGCCACCCCTGCCTGCTATATAGCCACAGCTGCCTCACAGAATCCTAAATCAACGATGATCGGATCTCTTGTAAATATGCGAGGCAACAGAATATCTGCAAATCTAACAGGCAAACTATTCAGTATAGTTTACCATAAGAGTTCCCCCGCGGCTGCAGAAGAAATAAACAAAACTGATCCGGTAAAAATAAAAGACAGTCTTTTATTGCTTATGCTTTTAATCTCGATAGCAGCAGTGTTATCTCGAGTTACCGCGAATATGCAGGCTAATTTAGTACAGAAGTCAGCAGACAAAATTCAGGAATGGTAATTGTTGATCATTTTATCAAGTAATTAAAAAGTTACAGTCGCTGAAAGAATAGCGTTTATCCCTGGTTCATTTGTGCCGGAGCCATGAACCCTATAAGCTTTATCGAAAAGATTTTCGATTAGGAGTGACAGTCTCAAATTTTCTGTCGGTAAATAAGTCACCCCTGTGCTGAAAACAGCATAGCCGGGAGTTCCGCCGGGAGGGATGCGCTCGGTGTCATTCTTATCCCTCAACGACAATTTGTCCTGCTTATCAACAAAAGTCGCAATGTTATTCCAAAAAATCTTATCAGTAATCGCGTAATCGCAGCCGGTTTCGATCGTATCAGGCATCAATCTGCTTAAAGGAGCGCGTTCTTCCGCAAATCCTTTTTTTTCATCGAGTTGCTTTACTCTTCCAAACATATGAGATGCTTTTGCATATACTTCTATATCAGAAGTAATTTTATACCCTGCCTCCCCTTCAATACCGTTCACATAACCATCTCCCACGTTATCTTTCCTGACCACTTGTGTAGTCCCCTGAAATATGCCTGTCGGCGACTGCACTATCAAATCGTTAATTAAGGTATACCAGTAGACCGCCTGAGCTCTGAACGAATTACGTTTAAATCTCGCACCGACCTCAAATGAGGTGAAGTGTTCGGGGTCGAGATCAAGAGATGGAAGCTCAACTGCGCTTGTGTCGTCAAGTTTGGTCAGGTCAGAAATATTCGGAGCCCTGAATCCCTGTGAAACTCCTCCATAAACAACTGCTTCAGGCGTTACAGAATAGGATGACTTTACAAACCCGGTCAAGGCGTTCCACTTGTCGTCAAACTCCTGATCTTTACCACCAACATTCACATGATCTGCATCTGCCATGAATGTGTCGTATCTTCCTCCGGCAATGAGCAAAATGTCAGGAGTAATTTTTATTTCATCCTGGATAAACCTTCCGCTGGAATCATAAGTTGCATTGTCCGCAACATCCCCCTGGATACCGTGAGATGTAAGCTTCCCATTTTTATCAAAATTACGTGTGAACGAATTAATAACATCGTAGTAATATTCAAGTCCATATGTTATTTTCCCTATTGCTGAATCTTTTATCAAAACCAGTGAATCTGCAACAGTATTCACATTGAAACCCTGATGATCAGAAGACTGATTAGATTTTATTCTTGTCCTGAGTTCATCCTGACTATGAAGCGACAAAGTTAAGACACTCTGATCCCATAAAAACCAGGGTTTGTTGTCGACATGCTTTATATATATAAGTTCTCTTCCCTGATCCTGATCACGCTTCAACTCATTCCCTATGGAAGTACCGTTAAACTCCTCCGCAAATTTCGTTTTGTGAGTCCTTGGAACATCATCTTGAAACGTCTTTTGATACGCAAAGATGAGCTCGTGATAGCCTTTCTTCCAAACCATTTTGAAATCACCATCCGTTTGATTGAAACCTGTTTCATCAAATTTCCCGAAGTCGCCTCCTCCGTTGAAATCATTAAAATCTTTCAGAGAAAATCCTCCAAGAAATCCCACGTGTTCAGAGGCAATGTATGCGAACTGAAGTCTTTCCACATGAGAATTTTCCGCGCTCGCGAACCTGTATGACGCCTCAGGATAAAATCCTTTATTTGGTGAAACATCGAATGGTGACCTGGTTATCACGTTGACTGTTCCACCCACTGCATCCGAACCATACAAAGATGAAGCCGGGCCCTTGATAATTTCTATTCTGCGTATTATGAACGGATCAACGGTGCTCCAGTACTGATTAGGTCCTGAGCGAAACACAGAGTTATTAAGTCTTATGCCATCTATTAAAAACAGATTATTGTAACCGGTCCAGCCTCTGATGAATGGAGATCCTTGTCCATAGGCAGTTTTTTGTCCCAAGACAGATGTCGTTTGTTTCAAAATGTCAGGGGTTGATCGAGGCTGCATCTTCCGAATATCATTTTGATCTATTATCTCTACAGTGTACGGATTATCAGAAAGCTTAACTGCAGTGCGCGATGTAGAAACTTCATCATCGTTTTTCTTGTCTTTCTTGTCACCATCCTGAAAGAGAACAAATGAGAATAACATCAACAATATGTTCATGTATTCCTCCTTAAATTCCTCCTGCCCAGAAATTGTTATATTTTATAACGGAAACAAATGATTAATAGTTCTACTGAACCGGTGAACGATGTAAAACGGGAAATTTACGAGATTCTTGTGTCAAAAATTGAGCTTCACTTAAACAAGTCTGGAGGCGGTATTTGAATATACCTGATACTTCCATCTTTTTCACATATTTGTATCCACCCACCACCAGGTGGAGGCGGTGGCGGTCAACAGTTTCCGATCAGACTGGAGACAAAAAACGTTTGACTAAGATATTCATCAGTTACTATCTGACCGGTTAAATATCGTATCGAACAGATTATCTGATCAGAATCTGCTACAGAAGCACTATTTGATGCAGCCAGAAACGACAGAATAAACAAAACAATGGCAACAAATCTGTTCATAATATTCAAAGACCCTTTAATAACGAGTCAGGTAATTTACAGCGGGATCAGGAATTTTGTTTTTCTATATTTTAACAGCGCCCTGTGGCTTAAAATCTGCGTTGCTGCCGGGCTGGGAATATTCGTATGGGCCTGATTCTACAACAGGAATAGATCCGGGCCAGTTGCCGTGTGGAACAGGTGTCGGAGCCATCCATTCAAGAGTGGTTGATCTCCAAGGGTTTGACTCTGCTTTCTGCCCACGAATCATACTTGTAAAAAAGTTATAGATAAAAATCAGCTGGATGCCAAGAAGAGCCATCGTAGCAAAAGTCGAGAGGTGGTTAATCCACTGATAGTCCTGCAAAAAATTATACTCTAGTCCGCTCGAATATCTTCTCGGATGTCCCGCCAACCCCAGAAAAAATAATGGGAACGCGAACAGGTTAAAAAATACAAAAGTGCCTATCACGTGAATTCTCCCAAGGGTTTCATTCATCATTCTGCCAAACATCTTCGGGAACCAGTGATAAATTCCTGCAAGCGCTGCCATGATCGATGTGGAGAAAAGAGTATAGTGAAAGTGAGCAACAACAAAATACGTATCGTGCAGATATATATCCCCGGCTTCAGCGCCGAGGAACAGGCCCGTGACACCTCCGATCGTAAAAATAAGAAGACTCCCGACACCGCCCAGCATGGCGCTTGTGAGTCTGATCGAACCGTTCCACATTGTAAGCGCAAGACATACCATCAAAATAAAAAATGGAATAGAGATTATAATAGTCGTTATACTGAACGCGCTCGCGAGGAAAAAATTCAGACCTGATACGAACATATGATGAGCCCAGACGATAAAACTTATTCCTCCTGCAATGATAGTTGAGTACACAACAGCTTTGTAACCATACAGAGGTTTTCTGCTGTAAGTTGTAAAGATCTCCGCAAGAATCCCAAGCGCGGGCAATAAGATGACATAAACCTCAGGATGACCAAAAAACCAGAACAGATGCTGCCATAATACAGGATCTCCTTGCCCTGTAGCTGTGACCCTGAAAAAATGTGTCCCGACTATCTTATCAAGGAGAAGCATGCCAGCTCCGGCAATCAGAGGCCCTATCGAAAGCAGAAAGATAACGCTTGCGATAATCTCCATCCAAACCAGCATGGGAAGTTTCATAAGACTCAAACCGCGCGCCCTCATATTCAAAACTGTCGTTATGTAGTTGATTCCACCCATTAGCATAGAGATGAATTCCAGTGCTAAAGCGAGCACCCACAAAACAATCCCGAGATCTGCTCCGGTAAATCTCGAATCAGCGCTCAGCGGAGGATATCCTGTCCAGCCGCCTGAAAATGCACCTCCTGCAACAAAAAATGATGCAATCAAAACTATACCGGATGTAAAGAATATCCAGAATGACATCATATTGAGAACAGGAAACGCCATGTCCCGCGTGCCGATCATCAGAGGTATAAGAAAATTACCGAATGCTCCGATTAGTATGGGCATCGCAACCCAGAAGACCATTATTGTGCCATGCATTGTGACACAGGTGTTATACATTTCTTCTGTCAGCACTCCTCCGAAAGAGAGGTGGTCTCTGAATTGATGCGCTAGTGATCCGCCGATCAGTGCAAACACAAGTCCTGTGATCAGATACTGTTTGCCAATTGTTTTATGGTCCTGTGAAAAAATGTATTTGGCTACAAATCCGTTATGTTTATCCATTTATCTAAAATTTAGTTCTCGTTGCTTAGCTTCTTTCATTTAACCATTTCTTAAATTCATCTTTAGATACAACTTTCAGCATTGCTTTCATTTTATAATGCTGTGAGCCGCATAATTCCGCGCAGGCAATTTCAAATGACCCGGTTTCCTTCGCTTTAAACCATGTATGTATAGTCCTGCCGGGAATCGCGTCATATTTAAGCCTGAGGTTCGGCGCAAAAAATGAGTGAATGACATCTCCTGATGTAAGATTCAGCAAAATTACTGTATCCACCGGGACCACAAGTTCTCCTGCTATCGTAAAGTCATCATTCGTATTCGCAGTTTTATCCGGACCATCGTACAAAAACGACCAGAAAAACTGCCTGCCTATTACGTTTACACTCACGACATTTCCGTCGGCGCTTTTGACGAGCTCATTACGGTCTTTAAGAAAAACCTCTGCCCACGCTTCTCCGCTCATAAAAGCAATCAAAAGATCAAACAGCACCATAAACCCGACAAGATACATAAGCTTGGAGGCATTTCCTATGCTTGGATTGGCTGAAGGGTTTTTTGTGTGATGAAATCTGAATAATGTATAAATAACAAAAGCAAAAGCGAAAACGGCTACAGCAGCTCCTCCAATAAATATTATCAGAAGAACATTGTCTATCAGATCTCCATAAGTTGATATGTCATGCGGCAGCATTTGTATGGTAATTGCAAAGAATGTACCAAATGATAAATACTTTAGCCTACCAGTTGGGAAACAATGAGCAAATACTGAGTATTTTTGCCCGCTAAATCATAAACGGGGAAAAAGCCGCTATTAACGCGAATTATTTCGCATCAGGAGTTTGATTTTGATCTTTTGTATTATTGGTATTATCTCCTTCCCGAACACCCTTTTTAAATTCAGATATGCCTTGTCCTAATCCTCTTGCAATCTTTGGGATTGCTGTGGCTCCAAACAGCAGAAGAATAATGACCATAATAATTATTAATTCAGTAGTGCCTAATCCAAACATTATTTGCCTCCTTTTTGATCCTTATTTGATTCATCCAAAATATCTTCGATCCAGCTATAGGCCGCAACAGTTGAGGGAAGTCCGATGGTTGAGGCTGAAAGTGCTATAACCTGAAGGATTTCCTGTTTTGTTATGCCGGTTTTGAGCGCCTTACGAACACCTGAAGAAACTGCCCCTCGCATCCTTGCTCCGACTGAAACACCCAGCTTTACTAGCCTGATGGTCTTTTCATCCAGCGGGCCGGCTTCTTTTTCACTTTCTCTCAGAACATCCCAAGCCTCTGCGATCCCGGGAAAAAGCGCTGAAAACTTCTCGTATCTTTCAGGAACCTTTAAAAGATCGCTTCTTTGAAATCTTTTATTCTTAATATCCTTCATTTTCATAGTCTACTGCTAAGTGTAGCAAACAATGTACCAACTCAAACTAAATCAATGCTTTATTCAATCTGATCAATTCCTTGTAACGAAGCAGCTCATTGAACTGCCGTGTTATTTAACATAACTCTGCGTAAATTTACCAATGTATACCGCCGAGTTGACTTCATACATTACTCTAGAAAGCATCTGGATGCGATTTATCTGCAGGAACTAGCATAGATTTTGCGTTAATTTAATCAGTATGAAAGTATATACGGAAACTAAGGAGGTTCTTTATGGATAATAAGATCACCGGCATTCTGAGTTCAGAGCATCAGACTGTCCTGAAAAAATTAGACAAATTTGAGACTGCCCTGCAGGAGAAAGATCTCAAAACTATCAACGAAATAATTAATTTTTTTGAAAATAAACTTATCCTGCACAGGAGAAAGGAAGAGGAATACCTGTTCAAAGAACTTGAAAAATATGAAGAAATACAGGCGGGCCCGATCACTTGTATGCTTGAAGAGCACAAAGAAGAAAAGGAGCTTGTCAGTAAGTTGAAAAATCTTATCAGAACAAACCCTGTAAAAAATACTGTAGAGATCCAAAAAACAGGGCTCGAAATAATACACTTTCTGAGAAATCATATCTGGAAGGAAGATAATGTCCTTTTTCCATTAGCGGAAAAAACACTTTCTGATGAAGAAAAAAAGAGAATTTCTGTCGGATTTGACAGTATCGGGACATGCTGTGAAGAATGCTGTCATAATTCAAAAACCCAAAGGAGGTCATCATGAAAAGATTAAGTCTGTTGATCATCGCTGCAATAGTCCTGCCATCACTTAAGATCGAGGACAAAGAAGATGAAAAGACCGGAAGTCTTGAAGGAACAGTGATTTTTGAGTCTCCGGAGTTATCAAAAACCAAGCCGATTTCAAACAAAGACAAAGACACAACAACGTGTGGTCACGAAGTTATACAGGAAACGCTCCTTTTTAAAGAACTAAAGAATGACAAAAGTGACGGGCCTAAAAAGAAATATCTTATCCAGAATGTTGCAGCAGATCTTAAAATAGGAACTAAAGGAAAAAAGGGTAAGGATGAAACCTATGTTCTCGACCAGTTAAAATGCGTATTTACCCCGCATGTACTTGTTATCAAAAGAAACGGCAAGGTCGAATTCAAAAATTCAGATGAGGTCACTCACAATGTCCACTTAGTCGCCAAGAAGAATCCTTCTCCCAATATAATCACACAGCCGAAAGGATCGACTTCATACAGCCCAAGATTTGAAGAGATAATCAAGGTTACATGTGATATACATCCATGGATGAGCGCTTATCTCGTAGTATCCAACAATCCCCTCTACACCAAATTAACAAATGAAGATGGAAAGTTTGAGATAAAAGATATACCTGAAGGCAAATACAAGATCAGCTTCTGGCATGAACAGCTTGGAGAGATCACGAAGGATGTGGAAATAAAGGCAGGAGAAACTTCAAAGATGGAGATTGTTTACAAGACAGAAAAATAATGAGAGTCAATTTCGCGCCGTCACTGCTAGAACAAGTTGTAGATGAAGTTATACATAAAAAAGCGGATGAGGGTGATACAACATTACTCAGTTTATTCGCTGACCTTACCGAGCAGGCTTATTCTCCCGCATTCGCATCTCTCAAAGAGGAAATCTTTAAGTACGCATATGAGTATATAGGGTCAAAACTGGAGCTCAGGAAACAGGTCAAGGAAGCTGCGTACAAATTTCCCCTTCTGCAGGTAAAAGTCGATGAAATTATCCTTAAACCGCCTGAAGGAAAGTCAGAAGGAGCTGACATAGTCACAGTAAATGATAAACAATTCATAATCGTAGTAGAAATGAGACCAAGATCGCTTACCATGCGCAATACATTCGAGACATTTCTACCTCACGAATTTTTAAGGGCTCAGGATATGATAGATCCTGATTTCAAATATCTTCGGGTGTCATTGGACCATCTAAATTCTGCTGAAGAAAACATAATACGATCCAGATATGGAACAATATGGGATATTTACATAGACAAAAGGCTGGATAAGTTTTCCAACAAAGAAGAGCATCTCGAACGCATCGGTAGAAATTTTTCTGTGAGCGGAGAGAATTCCGAGAAAATTCTTTTATTCATTAATAACACGCCTAAGCTTACACATTCCAAGATTTTTGGATACGCATCAGCCCCGGCAAGTCTGATGAAAGAAGCGAAAGTATCATCAAATCCGTCAACATATCCCGGGAGCAATTGTTCGATTTGCGCATTTCCTTCATTTACGTTCGCAGAAATAAAGGATCCTGATCTCTTTGAAATCATAAAAAGCGAGAAAGGAGATCTGAATCCGGAGTCGGGAATCTGTCCAAGATGCGTTGAATACTATCAGATCAAACTGGGAAGATTTTAAACCAAAAAGAATTCAGGAGACAGAAATCAGAAGACAGTAGTCAGGATTCGGAAATCAGGATACAGGCGGATTACATTATTAACGATTCTCTGCCAAATTTTACATGATCTGCCACTGAAACACTGGAAAGCCCGCTGATATCAAAAGAATCACAAAAAATGGTCTTGAGTTTTCTAAAGTAGTAGTTTATAATTCTCATATGTACATAAACCGCGCGATAGGGAAGGAGATCCTGCGGGCATCCAAAGCATTTCCATCTCTCCTTATAACCGGACCGCGCAGGGCAGGAAAAACCACGCTTCTTAGA
>JACQRL010000338.1 GCA_016206485.1 Planctomycetota bacterium
AGGATGGTCGCCTCACGTTGTAGTTGTGCCGCAATCGGCGTAGATTTCTTTGCCTTCAAACTTCCGGATTCCACCAAATCTATAACTAAATCCTGTTTTTTAACCCTGTATGTCGCTTCACTGTGTCCTTGATTATTCCGTCGTGTCTGCACACCCATGCCTGCGAAGGCCACTATAAGGATTACCAATAAGATTACACCTGCACCCCAGATTTCCTTTCTCTTTAGCGGAGCCATTTCCCCTCCTCGTCAATACGTAACGTCCCAATCTCTCTCTGTAATTCTAATTTTCCAATGATGTAGTCTATCTGTGCTGATACCAGTTGATTCTGAGCACTCGCCAGTTCGTTCTGCGCCTCTACAACATCCCGGTTAGTACCTTTTCCGCGATTATAATCAATTTTCGCCTGTTCAAGACGCTGAGCCGCATCTTCCACAGCCATTTGTTGAATGCGAATGGTGTTCTCAGAACGCCGAAGTGTCCGCACGGTTTCTATAACTTTTAAGACTACCTCGTCTTCTGTGCGTTTGGTCTGACGACGCGCACGGTTGTACTGGACAATTTGACTTTCATAGCTGGTTCTTTCCTGCCATTTATCAAATGGGAGAGTAAAAGTAAATCCAACATTCCAACCCGCATCGTTCTCATTATTAAGACCATTGGTTCCCCAATCAGAATCAAGCGTGTAGCCGGCAGTTAAGTCTAACCGATTACGCAGGTCCTGACGTGCAAGAATGAGTTTACGCTCGGCATCCTCTAACCGCTCCCGTGCATTGAAAAGGTCTAAACGATTCTCTCTTGATATACTGATGCACTTATTCAGGTCTATCTCTACAGGAACGAAAGAGATTTCTTCCGGCACAAGGGTAAGTTTTTCATCAATCGGGATATTCAGAAATAGTTTAAAGTCATCTAATGTCCTTTCATAACTAACAACCTGATCCTGATATGCCTGTTCAGCAGTCTTTTCCTGAATTCTTGCCCGGGAAACATCCACCCCGCGCTCCTTGCCAACAGAGAAACGGGCCTCAGAACGCCGGCGCTGGAGGATCGCATCATCCAAACGCCGCTTGTAAATCTCCACCACCTTCTTTGCCCCGATAATATCGTAGTACCTGCGAACAGTATCAATAGCAAGGTCCTGTCGTGCAAGTTCCAGTGCACGCACCGCATAGACCACCTCACGCTCTGCCTGAGTGAATTGTTCACGATAGACACGGTATCCTGAATCACGGAGCAGCGGTTGAGTGAGCGTCAGCTGAAAACTTGAAGTGTAATCTTCATCAAACTGTCCATCCCGTGGCTGGGTTCCACTTGCACTCCCGGATATCTTTGCATCCCCTCCAGTAGGAAGAACCTGACTGACACTTGCTTCCAAATTCTCTTTGAACTCAGCATTAGCAGTATCTCCATCACTATATCCGGATGAGACTGTTCCCTTAAAGAGCGGACCATAGTTATGCTTCACAAGTGCCCTGGCAATTTTCTGAAGATGCACATCCTCGCCAACCGAAATGAAAGAAATGTTTTGCTTAAATGCCATGTGAAGGCAGTCTGACAGAGAAAGTTCACCACCTTCTTCTGCCGCCACAGGAAACAATGCCGCCATCATCAACGATAAAATTATGATAACTCCTACCCAATAATACGCTTTCATAAAACTTTCTCCACCAGCGATTGACGCCACCTCTGCTTTTTTAGGGAGACTTTTTTAAAAGGTCATTTATCTTAGATTCTAAATTCTGAAGGACATCTTTTATCGCTTGTAGTTGTTTTGTATTACTCTGACTAATATTTTCTACTGAGGCTATCTTCATTTGTAGAGATTCACTTTTGTCTTTCACTTCAGAGATTTTCTTACTTGTCTCAGATGACCATTCCATAATATTATTCTGTAATCCTTGAACTTCTGTTTTCAGACTTTTAAACTCTACTTTAATCCCCTCTAATGGCTCTGGTTTACTCTTGTATAATGTTACAGTCGCCCTTATTCTACCGGAAATATCTTCTTTAAAATCTACCTTAAATCCATCACTTCTTATTACATCATATCGGCTTATCTTATAACTTCTGGAGGCTATTTCTAATCCCCGGGCCCACATTGACTGCTTGTAAGCCAATAATGGGTCAGGAAGTTCCTGTTTTTCTACGTTTCTTACCTCATCCTTAGGTTGACTTGTCTTTACCTTTTGGGAATCAAAAAATCCACTCAATTCAAAAACTGCAATGGTCTCAAACCTGTCCTTTTCTCCTTCCTGGACAATCTCATAAATACCCTCATCATACTCTACCTTATCAGGAATTAAGAGGTCCTTACCTATAAACTGGAAAGTTTCGTAGGCTTTCTCTCTTATAACTTTTGCAGGAAACAACGTCGGCGGATAAGTTGGGTCATAGTCTAAAGCAAATGCAAAATTAGCAAAATATAACATATTCATTACCATGGAGATAGACAAAAAGTAAAATCTTGAGTTTGACATATGCTACTCCTTATCTAAATACTCTTATCAATCGGTTTCTTCGCCTGGAATTCAGGCATCACTTATGAATAATTTTCTCGTCTGGATAATTTTGACCTTTTCCCACCCTTCACTAACGGGTAGTATTTCTTCTTCTGAAACTTCATCCACTGTATCTTTGCTTGCCTGTTGTCAATCCTTTTCATTGGTTATTCTCATTATGGATTTTTTACAAGAACAATACTACCCGTATCAATAGGGCCGTCGGTTGGCATTGCACCGGGTGCAACTGTGACCTCTCCTGTTCCTTGTGCTATAACTTTGCCCCAACGGCCACCCAGTTTCTCGTGGGCATAAATAGTCAGGTCATAAGTCTCTGTAGGAACATCATCAATCCTGAATGAGCCATCAGGTTCTACATAGAAACCGAAAGATATGGCTTTCTTCACTTCTTCAAGCCATGCCTGCCCTTCAGGAGACTTTATGAATGCCATACGCCATTCATTGACTTTCTTTTTATCACCTGTAATTTCGGCAGGGGGTTCTAGGCGTTCTAGGCGTAGTCTCCGAATTCTGAGTGAACCCTGGACAAACGTGTCATAAAAATCTTTATTCTTAAAATCATCGCTCCAGACAACTCGGCCTATTATTGCTCTACCTGTTCCGCCAATCTGAACTTCATGGGTCTCTCCTGGTTTTGTCTTGACATAGACACGGTTAGTCACAAAACTCGTATTCCCCTTTCGGACATAGACACCAACATGAATATCCCCATCTGGCACATGGGAAAGAACAAAACTTCCATCTTCTCCTGTGAGTGTACTTGTGTTCCAATTCACACCTGGCATATTATCGCTGTAGGTATCTTGCACAAAGAATTTTATCTGCTGGTTTATCGCAGGCTTGATGCCAATCCATGCTTTCCCCTGTACGACAGACCACGGTTCCACTGAAATATTACCAACATCACCTGGCTTGTCTACCATTATTTTCTTCCACCCTTCTTCATGTAATATAACAAGCAAACCAGTCTCGCCCTGTGGCGATAATACAAAACGTCCTGTAGAGTCAGTCTTCGTACATGTAATCTCAGAACGCTGCTCTAATTTTGTATCATTAACCATGGCATATTGGTTTCCTTGAAACCATCCGACTTCAGCACCAGACAATACTTTTCCTTCTGTGGTTGTAACAATACCCTGAAAAGGCTCCCCCTTCTTTAATCTCACTTCAAAGGTTTCGGTTTGTTCATTATCTTCAAAAAACGGTGTATCTGTATTAAGATATCCTTCCGATACAATACGCAGTGCGTGGCCTCTGCCGGGTTCTGTAAATCTAAATTCATAATATCCGTCGGTACTCTGGTGGACTTTATCATAC
>JACQRL010000339.1 GCA_016206485.1 Planctomycetota bacterium
AGCGTATGTATATTGAAAGGGCTGTTGAGGAGAGGGTCAGAGGGCTTCTGGAGATGTTTCCTGTCGTCTCAATTATTGGAGCTAGACAGGTTGGAAAAACAGAGCTTGTAAAACACATTGGCAAGACTGCTGATCGCAATTATCTGACGCTGGATGATGTCGGGATTTTAACAAGAGCGCTTGAAGATCCGCACGGTTTTATAGATTCCCTTCCCTGTCCAACAACAATAGATGAAGTTCAACGAGCGCCAAACCTGCTCCTGGCAATAAAAAAAAGGATTGATGTAGAGAAAAAATCCGGTGCATTCCTGCTTACAGGCTCATCAAAATTTGATGCTATTAAAGGCATAAAAGAAAGTCTTGCGGGCAGGACAGCGATAGTCCGACTCTATCCTTTTACAATAAATGAAATCAATGGAGCTCGGCTTGGGGATATCCCCTTCTTTAATTTTCTTAAATGCGAGTCAGCATCTGAGGTGCTCAATGCTGTCCCACAAAGAAAGACAAGATTTCAGGAGTTCAACCTAAAAGATCTGGTTTTGAAGGGAGGGTACCCCCCGATAAGTATCCGGGATGATCATCAATATAGGTCAGACTGGTTTTCCCAATATATTAGTACATATATCGAGCGTGATATCCCACCGATCCTTGATGTGAGAGATATCCCGCATTTTATGAATTTTCTTAAGGCAGTTTCCGCAACTTCCGCAAGACAGACTAATTACTCTGACATGGCTAGGGATGTAAGAACCAGCAATGACACGATAATAAGGTGGTTCAACACCCTGGAAACCACGTTCGTTGCTCAAAGAATTTATCCGTACTGGAGAAACATAAGGAAAAGAATAGCAAAGGCGCCAAAGATATTTTTTCAAGATAGCGGCTTGATGTCACATATATTGGGCATAAATTCATTCACTGAGGCCGTAAAAATGAATTATGACGGGCAGCTTCTTGAAACATGGGTTTACCAGCAGCTCGCCTCGCTAAGTTCGCTGGCAAACAGAAAGGCAGACCTATACTTTTACAGGACTTATACAGGTCAGGAAGTGGATTTTGTACTGGAAAGCGGAGAGAGACTGCTTGCTATCGAAATAAAAAATGGCCGTACTTTACACACTCAGGACTATGAAGGCATATTGTCATTTGTTGAAATGATGAAAAAGAGAAGGAAATGCGCCGGCATCGTACTTTATAATGGCCCTGAATCATTTCCAATAAGTAAGGAAGTAGCGGCATTGCCTATTACTTCGTTCTTTGTTTAGGCAAATCGGTCTTTGAGTTGGCCTTCTCCGCTGCCGCTAAAATATCGATTTTGCTGAAGCGATACTTGACCAGAGCCCGCAGCCATGTCAGCGGATCGCGCAGCATAGAAACCTTCTTCCCCTGTTTAAATGAGCGTGACCTGTAATTCACAGGGATCTCTATCGGTTTATACCCTTTGCGAACGAGTTTGATCAGCAGTTCAAAATCGAAATCAAATCTGTTGCATTCAAATTCGAGACCATATAAACAATCACGTCTGAACACCTTGTACATTGTAAACGGATCTTTTAATCTCAATCCAAAAAGAATGTCAATCAGCGCTGTAAAGAACCAATGTCCGACATTCAGAAGAAACCCCTGGAAAACTTGCTCAGTAAACTGTCGCATTTTCCATGAACGTCCGCCGTGACGAGCGCCTAATACAAACGCCTCATGACCTTTCATAAGCGGTTCCAAAAGCGCTTCATAATCTTCCAAATCATATTCCAGATCTGCATCTTGAATCATCATAAAATCGCCGGTTGCATGCATAAATCCGGTTCTAACTGCATGCCCCTTCCCTTGTGGCCATTCTTCTAAAACCAGCTTGACTCTTGGGTGATCTTTGTATTTCAATACGATTTCTCGCGAGCCGTCTGTAGAATTACTCTCTACCAGAATGATTTCAATGTCGAGGCCATCGACCTGCTTCACCAGCAGACTGTTCAGTGAAGTTTCTACTGTTGCTGCTTCATTATATACTGGAACAACAAGGGAAAGCTTTTGTTTCCTGCTGATCTCCTGCGCGCGAGCCATAACGATCATACCGCTCGGCACAACTGATATCGGGTTTCGTCTCCAGCTTTTCGGAACCAACCTTCTTAACGACGCGATTCTTGCTGAAAATCCGGCGACCGGATATCTTTGAAAGTGCTCTGATATATAATCTACACTCAATATTTTCACACAAGGTTTGTGCACAATTTTGCCGAATCCGCACTGGAAGAACAGTGTTTGTATTGTTTGTTCGTTGAAATAGAAAAGATGGTCAGGTTTAAATTCCATCCACTTTTCTTTTAACAATTTAGCTGATCGGGAATCAAGGCTTGGGGTAGCGACAAAAATAACTCCTTCGGGCTTCAGTAGTTTATGCACGTATTTCAAAAGTTGTTTAGGGTCCCTATCGCGCTGGATCACATCAGATAAAACACAGACATCATATTGTCCAGTTTCATTTTCAAGCGCTGTAACTTCACCACAAATAATTCTGCCATGTCCATTGAGTTTCTGACGAGCCTTTTCACATGCATGCTCTGAATTGTCCAAACCCGTTACATCAAAACCAAATTTGACCGCCTGAATCAGGAAATCTCCTTGCATACAACCAATTTCAATTAATTTACCAGTTTGCCCACCACTATACCTAATTAGTAAATCCAGATACTGGGACGCTGTTTTGCGCTTCAGCTCAGACACATGCTGCTCCCAAGCTTTATCTTTCTCCAAAATCGCGTAATTCGTCTTACTAATTTGTTCAAGCTCTTCCTTGGCAGGCTGAGGGTTGAGCATCAACAATCTGCAGTCATCACACTGGACTGCCCGATGGCCCTGAATTGAAAATAAATAATATAAGCGTGTGCTTGCGCATAACGGACATTGGGAGATCATACCCGATACATCGGCTTTCTGTTTTGTCTCTACTTGCATGAATTTTAAACTATACCTAATAATGTAAGAAATCAGTATACAGAAGTCAGGAGTAAGGGTCAATGTAGTCATACATTTACTATGGTTTAATTACAGATTGCACAACCCGTTAAGCCAGAAATGACAAATTACAACCAACAAATATCAAGTAAACTCAAAATATGAAAAGGCAACGTTTAAAATTAGAGATGTTTACTTCCGGCAACTGATGCGCAGATATCGGAAAACAGCTCCGATAAAGTAAGCAACTAGCGCCAGCCAGAAGGCGCCGCCAATGTACAACACAGTATAAAACTTCTGCGGTCTGAATTCGAACCTGACTTTATGGCTACCCTGCGGGAGCTTTCCTCCAATAAACCCTCCTCCAATTTTAAATACCTCTTTCTCCTCGCCGTCTATCCACACCCTCCATCCGGGATAGAAGATTTCACCCAAAACAACTGTTGTTTCAAAATCAGCTTTTACTTCTGCCTCATATCCATTTGGGATTTTGGTTATGTTTAGTGTATAATGACCTTGTAATCTTTGAGCTTCTTTTAGAAGTTCGACATGCGGTGATTCAGTACTAATATTCTGTGGAAGTAAATACACTAATGGCAATGTATCTGGCAGTTCATATACTAGCGAATCACCCAGGTTTGTTAAGATCTTATATTTTTCCGGCAGTTTAATCCTGCTTAGCACAAATCTTGTGCCGGCAAGCCTTAAAGAAGGAGTCTCCAGCTCATCTGGTCTGAAATTCCTAATTCCGCTACCAGCTAAAAAGGCAGGAAGAGAGTTTATATTCCCGCCATCGAGAAAAGTTGTTATTTCCTTCATAATGAATGCATTGAGCCCCTGGATATAACTTATGTTATGAACAAGATTTACATTGTGCGGCGCGAATAAGGCCTCAAACGCTTCATTTGAAACCTTTACAAGCCTTCCCTGCACGCCTCCATCTTTTCCAAGAGCTTCTATCTCAGGAACAAATCTGATATTACCAGACACAGGTTTCTCAGATTTCGTATTAAACGTATTGTTAGCTGTAATAGACTCAACAGACACCACTAAGACAAAAGCGACAATACAGAGATGTGTAAACTTTTTCCTCAGGATGAGATAATAGAGTGCCTGATAAATTCCAAGAAAAACAACAATCCTGACACATTCGCTTATAACGTGCTTCATCGGGACATCTTTCCAGTATTTCCAACATATCACGGTTATTATTCCAAGCACAACAGGAATTGTAATGAGATATGGAAATGTTTTTATGAATCTTAACACCTTATTTTCATTGGAGTTTTTCTCCTCAGCCGAAAGAAATACAGCTGCAAAGCATACAAAAATGAATGTAAAATATAGCCCTATTCTCGGCGGCCCCTGGAAATGATCAAATAAAGGAATCAACTTGGCTATTTCAAACACGATCTTATTCCCAAACGCTATTCCGAAGAAAAAAATCGCCGCTACTGTAAGCGGAATATATCGGCGTTTGAAAAAATTTACTAAAAATGCAGACAATATAACCCCTGAAACACACAGCGGTATATATGGCGGTCCCGAGTTGGAGTCACGATACCCTCCCCACGGATTGACACTGTCAAATGCGCCGAGAATTGTTCTTGACCACAATTGTACTACCTGTTCTGTACTAAAAGCTGTTGTCCTTGCTGCATCCAAATCAACCTTTCCTCTAATTGAATGTTTAGTTAGTTCCCATGATGGTATCAGCTGAGGTGATGTCAGTATCCCAACCCCTGCAAAAAGCAATACAATAAATATTGCCCACCTGAACACTCTTTTTAACAGAGTAACCTTAACTTCAGACAAACCCAATAGTACCATCGTTCCAGTGTATACAAGTATCAAAAGGATCGCGGCATATGAATAATGAATATGTCCTGACAAAATAGATAGTGAAGTTGCTATTATAGCTCCAAGAAGCCACCTGACATTCCATTTCGAAACAGCCAGGTGCATAAATGCGAGCATCCATGGAACCCAAGCAACGGCGCCAAGCTCAGGAATCATCGGAAAAAGATGAGCAATGTATGCTGTTTGACTGGCCGCGATAGCCCCTATCAAGCTCCAGACAGGTTTACCTCCAAATACCCGAAGCAGGAAATATATACCACACGCCAGTATTAACACATTGATAACTGATATAATCGTAACAGCTACCGGTGTAGAAAATACCGCCAACAGTATATTAAGCGGGTAGAAATATCCTGTAAGTGTATTGGCAACAAATGGCATTCCTCCCAAGGCATGGCTGTTCCAGAGAGGGATGTATCCCTCGCTTAGACTCCTTCTTATTTCTTCTTTATATGGATAAAATAGTGTCAATATGTCATAACAAGGAAAGGTAGGAATAACCGAAGTTTCCTGCAACCATTTTTCCTGAAGAAAAAATGAATTGTCCTTACAGGTTTGGAATGAAACCACAACCTTTCCATCAAACAGGTATGGATAAAAGAAAATAGCACAAAAAACTATAAGAAGCAGAATAGGAATAAGCTTGTGATTAATGAGACGCATCTGCCCTATTTTTTCTACCAATGATTCGATTTGTCTCAAAAATGATAGTGATGCAATCTGCCAAGCTACAAATAATCCAAACGAGATGAGCACAAATAACTGCATATAAATCATTCCAAGATATCTTTTTTTATGCCAGCTTTTTATAGATGTTTGTAAACCTTCTGTTGCAACCGTCAAGATCGGGTCATTAGCTCCTTCTATAGTTTCCACAGCAACTGTTTCGCCTTCAATTAACACAGACTTGATTTGTTGATCCGCTTTGAATGACTCAGGAGGAAAGTTATAGATTACCTTTTGTGGAACGAAAAGAAATCCTGGGACAATAACTTGCGCATGCGATAACTTAACACGCCCTGCAATGTGGATCGGATCTAACCGTAATGCCTGGATATTATGATCCGGTAACACAAATTGATACTTTCGCGTCCACTCACCGGATGATAAATATGTACGGGCTGAATCATCTTCATTAAATCCGCGACCCTTATCATAAAATAACTGTGAAATTCCTGACACAGAGGACTCGATTCCAATCTCAAATACCAGCCTGGTCACACTCTTTTGGATAAGTAAAATCGCAATAAGCGAGATAACTGCTGAAGAGATTAAAATATAAAGCCATCTACGAAGCTTGCTGCCTTTAAATATCATTTATTTACACGTAAGTATTTTGTTTTTTTAAAATGCAAACTAACAACTACTATGAAATAGACAATCAAAGCCAACCAGAAACTTCCGCTGATATACAATGTAGCATAAAATTTCTGCGGTCTGAATTCGAACCTGACTTTATGACTGCCCTGTGGCAACTTTGCCCCGATGAATCCACCTCCAATTTTAAACACATCTTTTTCCTCTTGATCTATCCATACTCTCCATCCCGGATAGAAAGTCTCGCCCAAAACAACAACTGAATTCAAATCGGCTTTTACTTCGGCTTCATATCCATTAGGTATTTTTGTTATATCAAGTGTACATCGATCCTTTAACTGCTGAGCTTGTTTGAGGATTTCGCTGTGTGATGACTCAACATTTATACTCCACGGAAGTAAATACACTAATGGCAATGTATCTGGCAGTTCATATATTTTTGCCCTACCCAAATCCGCAAGAAGTTTGTATTTTTGCGGCAGTTCCATATCACTATATAAATACCTTATTCCTCCTAATCTTAAAGATGGAGATTCCAGTTCTTCAGGCTTAAAGGTTTCGACTCCATATGTTACTTCTCTGCTTAGAACAGATTCATTATCAGCTTTCTGCGCACGTTCGAGGAAAACAGCAATTTCTCTCATTACATATGGACTACGCGCGTGAAGATAACTCACATTATGTAAAGAATTCAAATTCGGAGGAGCATATAAAGAATCATACGATGTACTACTAGAGACTTTGATAAGTCTGCCTTGAACACCTCCGCCCTTTCCCAGCGCTTCCAAATCTGGTTGAAGTCTGACATTACCTGATTCAGGACGTATAACCTTCGAATTCAATGTGTAGTTTGCTGTAATTGATTCTACAGAAGCAATCAGTAAGAAAATAATTATGCAGAGATTAGCAAAGTATTGTTTCTTAATAAAAAGATAAAGTATTTGATACAGACTAAGAAAAACAGTTACACGTATCCCTTCTTTTACTACATGCAGGATCGGGACATCTGGCCAGTATTTCCAGCACAATAGCATTAATAAACCTACAAAAACCAGAAGAGTTAACAAATATGGAAATGTTTTTAAGAATTTACTGACCTGATTCCCATCTGACTTCTCTTCTGCAGCAGAAAGAAAAATAACAGCAAAACAAACAAAAATAAACGTGAAGTATAATCCTATCCTTGTAGGACCCTGGAAATGGTCAAAAAGCGGGATAATTTTCGCTATCTCAAATATTAATTTGTTCCCAAAAGCTACTCCAAGATAAAAGATCGCTACGATCGTGAGCGGGATATACTTACGTTTATAAAAGTTTGTGAGAAATGCAGATAATACAAGCCCTGATACGCAAAGTGGGATAAAAGGCGGAGCTGAATTTGAATCTGGATAACCGCCCCATTTATCAACACTGTCAAATGAGCCAAGAATTTTCCTGGAAAATAACTGTATTATTTGCTCCGTTTTAAAAGCAGTTGCCCTCAATGAATCCAGATTTACTTTTCCACGAATACTGTGTTGGGTTAATTCCCATGATGGAATAAGCTGAGGAGAAGTTAGTACTCCAACTCCAACAAAATATAATATGATAAATCCTCCCCATCTAAGCAATCTTTTAAACAATGAACTTTTAACCTCAGAAAGTCCGCAAAAAACCATCATTCCTGTGTAGATAAGTATTAAAAGCACAGCTGCATATGAGTAATGTACGTGACCTGAAAATATAGACATTGAAGTCGCTACTATTGAGCAAAGAAGCCATTTAATACTCCACCGCTGTATTGCCAGATGCATAAATGCAATTATCCATGGGACCCAAACGACTGCGCCCAGCTCCGGTATCATTGGAAAAAGGTGCGCTATGTAAGCTGTTTGGCTGGCAGCAATAGCTCCAAGTAAACTCCAAATAGGTTTAGCTCCAAAAACATTAAGCAGGAAATAAATCCCACATGATAAAATTAATACATTGAGCACAGACATAATCGTAATGGCCACAGGAGTGCTAAATATTCCAAGCAAAAAATTTAAAGGATAAAAGTATCCGACCAAGGTATTGGCCAACAGCGGGGTCCCTCCTTCGTTGTAACTGCTCCACAGAGGTATGTATCCTTCCTTTATGCTTTTACGAACCTCTTCCTTCCAGGGATAGAAGATGGTTAAAACATCATAGCAAGGGAAGCAAGGTTCTATTGAAGTCTCCTTCAGCCACTTTTCCTGGAGAAAAAACTGATTCCCTTTGAGAACATGGAATGAAACAACTGTTTTGCCTTCAAACAGATATGGATAGAAAAATATGGCACAAAAAATGATCAACAACAATAGAGGAATAAATGGTTTGCCAGTTAATAATCTTTGCACTGCTATCTGCGCGGTCAATTCGATCTTTTTTAATAATGCGCTGAAATGTTTAGCTAGAATGCCTATGACATAAAAACACAGGGTAAACAATATCAAAAACTGCAAATACAATAATCCTACACGCCAGATTTTTTCGCCAGAGCTCATTTCTAATTGAAGCGGACTAAGTAAATCTGCTTCTAAAATAGGATCTGTTCCGCCTTTGACCGTATCAACAATCACATTTTCACCATCAAACGACAACGACTTTATATCTTTTGTTGCCTTAAACTCCTCTGGTACAAACTTATAGATCAACTTTTTTTGTAACACAAGGATTCCCGGTTTTACTATCCTCGCGCCTGAGAATATAACTCGTGATTCAGAATCTGGCTGCCCAATGGGATCAATCGGATCAAAACGAAATGTTTTAAGTTCGCACGGAGGCAGTACAAACTGGTATGTACGTTTTGTCCAGGATGTAAGGACATCCACACGTTTATGATCTTTACCAAGAGCAAGGAACCCGCGTGTAGAATCAACACATCCAATATTAATAATCCCTTGCGTTGAAGACTCGAGCTCAACTTCGAACAAAAAGCTGGTTGCAGATACAAAATTCAGAACTGCTGCCAACAAAGCCGCTGCAGCTGAAAGTCCAAATATTCTAAAGAAAGCAGTATTTAAAAGCCCCATAATTAAAAACAAAATATAAAAACCTGCTGCAAATAACAGCAGGAATTGCGTGTAGATTAACGCAACACGCCAGATCTTTTGCTTCCTGCCCAATGAAGTTGATGAATTATCAGATGCAATTGTCAGTATAGGGTCATTAGCTCCTTCTAAAATATTTATGTGCAGTATCTCCCCATCGATTGCTGATGATTTAATATGATTCTGCGCTTTAAATGTATCCGGCGGGAAATTATGAATCACTTTTTGTTTTATTATCCAATAACCCGGTACAACAATTCGTGCATGCGAAATACTAACCTGACCTTCGCGGTCTATCGGGTCCAAGCGTAACACTTTTACATTTCGCTTTGGCATTATGAATCGATATATTTGTTTTGATCCTGCCAATACAGAAGTTCGGATCGAATCCTCCTCATTAAAGCCGTTGCCAATGTCATAAAATAATTGCATTGTTCCAGATACTGAAGATTTTATCTCAACCTCAAATACAGACGTAGTTATCATTTTGTAGATATATGATACTGCAATTAAGGAGACTACCGCTGCCAAGACGATCGAACTAATTAGTCGGCGATTCATTCCAAACAAACTAAAGATGTTTCCTGTAAATAAACGAATTTCGCATTAACTTGTTTATCATTTTTTTAATCTGCGGTATTTGTATATAGTAAATAAAATCCAGCTTCCCATAAGTAACAATCCAGTAAGTGCCATCCATAGAGACAAAGTAAAATTTGTCGGCCAATAACTGAATGAAACAACATACTTACCGGGCGCGTCAATAATTATCCCTTTATATGCATGATTCATCCTGTAATATGGTACTTCCTTATCATTTAGTTTAACTACAAAATCATCCTTTAAGTATGCTTCTGTTAAAACAACAATTCCTTTGCTCGGGGCATCGACCGTAAATGACGTTGTATTAGTTGTCAGTTTATAATCTGAGGCAGGGACTACTACCCTGCTTTTCTGATCTCCTTGCAAATCCTTCAACTCAAAATACTGTTCGGAATCACTCTTCTGAAAGGCTGCAAATGGCTTGCGATCTCCATTCAAGATTGTCGTTACTAAATCTGCTACAGAATCATACAACAAAAGTTTGTCAGTAAAAAAGGCTCTGGGCCACACTGTCTGACTTGAATAAACATCAAGATCGAATCCTCCGTCAAAATGAAGTTCCTGCAGCTCGGAAGGTCTACTTTTGTGAGGTGACAGATAATATTTCACATTAAAAAAATCACACATAGGTTTTAGTTCTGACAATTTTTGTTCTTTAACAATTATCCCCCAGTTCCACCCAAAAAAACAATCAAATGGAATTGCTCTCAAAAGCTCTCTGCGATATGGATTCAAAAGTGCATCAATTCCGTTTATACCCTCCACACCCAAAGCACCGCTATAACCAGGAGCTAAATTACCCTGTAAACCAACTGCCCGAAATGGCTGAGCACTGATATCGATATCAGATTTAATAAATCCAATAGCATTGGACTTTGCTTGCAGATTTGCTCTGAGTGGGGGATTATTAACATAAGGATCTAATAAAGCCGGCATTGGCAGATGCATTCCATGTCTCCAATGCAGTAAAACCATTACCACCACTAATAGAGTAATCAGCATCTTACGAATTATGGGGTGCGATCCTTGCGCAAGCCATCGAAAAATCCATGGCAACAACGTGGCAGCTAATACAATCAATGCTGTATACCCATAAAAGAATCCGCTTTTATGAATATCTTTTGTGTATCCAAAGTATAGAGACAGCATCATTACTAAGAAAAACAAAGTCACAAACCAGTCGAACTTCCACTCCCTTGTTTTCAACTCATCGAAGCATCTCTTTAGACCAAAACCTGCGAGTATCAGCAAATGTATGATCAAAACAACTGAAAAAGTATTATCTAAATGGTGAACGTTTTTTAGATTAGGAATCTTAAATATCAATTCCCACGGAATGACTCCAAACGCCAATGCAAATGAGATCAAACTACTTAGTCCTATTGCAATATAAGTCCGATTCTGAAGCATGTGTTTTAAACATGCGACCGACCACAACACTCCAAACAGCACAAAAAAATTTGCTGATGGGCAATAAATAGACTCATCCTTCATTATTTGTCTATAAAAAATATCGTCGAAAAGTCCGATGGTAAGGCTTGGGTTAATTTGAATTGCATGCGGACTATTGTATATAGTATAAGCAGACTGCAATGCGGTTAAAAATGTGAGCCAGATCGGAGCAGTAATAAGCACAAACAGAATTCCTGCAGCTGTAGCCTTCAAAAGCTTTATGAGCTTGGCTTTGATCTCCTGAGATGAAAACATCAGGACCAAACCGCCGCAAATATTAAGGCTCATAATTAACATGTATGCTTCCTTAGCTGTCCCGCTTGTAAGTTCGAACAAGTTTGCCAGAACTAATCCGCAGCTCCATAATGTGGATGCTTTTCCTGATTGCGCTCCTACAATACGCAGCCACATATATAAAATCCATGGAGCATAACATAAACTGAAGATTGCGGGATGATTCAAACGAAACGTGAAAAATCCTATAAATGGAGCCGAGATTGTTAACAATAATGCTATAGGAAGAGATTGTATAATCACATAAACAAATAACCCTATCCCTATTGCAAATAAGATTTTTGCAACAACAAATTTGACATCCCACGCCCACGAGGCACCCCCTGCAGCCAGAACAATCATATGAAATGGATCACCAAACATTGATTGCCCTTGCCCCAGTAAAGTCACTCCAGTCGAGTTATACCTGTTCCACAATGGAAGTTCAGCATCTTTCCATAATGCCTTACTTTGAACAACAGAATACGGGAAATGTCCTACCATCATCGCCAATACATCCGTATTGTTCGTATACTCAATACGCGTAGTTTCATATCCGGGTAAAGTAGGCATCCTGTCATAAAGAAGAAAACCACCGTAATCAGGAGAGACAAAGCTCTTGCCAAAGAATACAACAGGATATGAACTTAAGATTGCTGAACACACAGCAACAACAATGATTGTTCGGTCGGGATTGATCCGCAAAAATATCACAACTTGTCTGTAAAGTAACGCGAATTTAGACCTAAGCAGCTTAATTGTAAACCCTAAGATGAACAAACAAGCCGTGAGCAATAGTAAAAATTGCAGGAATATAAACCCAAGGTGCCAAACAATCTGATATCTGAGTATTTTAAAAGAAATTGGTTCTTTAAGTGAAAAAATAAGTGTAGGATCATTTGCTTCTTCAACTGTATTTATGCGTACCATCTCACCATCAATCAAAATAGACTTAATTTGATTGCCAGCTTTAAAATCTTCTGGTGCAAAGCTATGGATTACTTTTGAACTTACTGCTAGGTATCCGGGTGTAATGATTCTTGCATGTGAAATAGTAATACTGCTCTCTCGATCTATTGGATCAAACCGAAATCCTCTTAATTTGTGTCTAGGTAACTCAAAAGAAAAGTCATACTTTTTCGGAATCGTGGACAGATAAACGCGCGCTGAATCGTTCTCATTAAAGCCATTCCCAACATCATAGAATAACTGAGCTGTACCCTGCACTGAAGACTCCAACTCGACCTCAAAAACCAATTTAGTCGTAGTTTTATAGAAAATCAAGGTCGCCAGCAACGAAATAATCACTGCGACAGCCAGCAAGCCAAGCAATCGGGAATTCATATCTTCAAACTGCGATATCTGCGTAGCGTAAATAAAACCCAGCTTACCATCAAAAGAATCCCAACTATAAACATCCAAATAGATCTTGTAAAATTACGTGGCCAATAGCTGAATGAAACTGTATACCTGCCTGGGGCATCTACAACAACACCTTTAAAAGCGTGATTTATTCTAAAATATGGAACAGGCTTACCATTTAACATGACTTTGAAATCATCCTTCAAAAATGCTTCGGTTAGAACAATGACTCCCTTACTTGGGGCATCGACCGTAAATGACGTAATATTTGTTGTCAATTTGTAATCAGTTACCGGCACTACTACCCTGCTTTTCTGATCTCCTTGCAAATCCTTCAACTCAAAATACTGTTCGGAATCACTCTTCTGAAAGGCTGCAAACGGTCGCCCATCACCCTTCTTAACCATATCCACGAATTCTGTCACTGATTCATATGTCGAAAGTTTATCTGTAAAAAACGCCCGCGGCCATGTTGCCCGACTGGTATAAACATTCAGATCAAAAGCGCCTAAAAGACGGAGCTCAGGCAGCTCAGCCGGATTTCCTTCGTGCGAGGCAAGATAATATTTTACATTTAAGAGGTCTAAAAACGGCCGCAACTCCGTGAGCTTTTTCTCATCAACAACTATTCGCCAGCCCCAGTTCCAATCAAACGGAATCTCTTTTACCAGTTGACGATAATGTTTATTCATAAGCGCATCCGGACCGTTTATACCTTCAATACCATACGCCGCATTATACCCGGCAAATAAATTGCTTGAAAAACCTACCGCCCGGAACGGATTTATAACATCAGACTTAATAAATTTAATTGCTTCAGATGGAGCCTGCATATTAGAGCGAAGCTGAGGATTCATAACGTATTTGTCAAATGAATCTGACAAATGCAAATGCATCCCATGCCTCCAATGCAGTAGAATCATTACCACCACTAACAGTGTAATCAGCATTTTTTGAATCGTGGCATGTGAAACCTGCGAAAGCCATCTCAGAATCCATGGAAGCAGAATAAAACAGAATACAAGCGACGCCACATAACCATAAAAAAACTGGCTCTTTGGAATATCTTTGGTCGAGCCAAAATAAAGTGACAACATCATTCCTAGAAAAAACAATGCCACAAGCCAGTCAAACTTCCATTCTTTGGTCTTTAATCCATCCCAGCATGCCTTCAGACCAAATCCCGCAAGCAGAAACAGATGTACAATCAAAACAGCAGAAAAAGTATTATCAACATGACACACATTCCTCAGATAAGGAATCTTTTGAATGAGTTCCCACGGTACAGCTCCAAATACAAGTCCATACGAAACCAAACTACTAAGCCCAACAGCAATATAAGTCCGATTCTGAAGCATATATTTTAAACATGCGATAGACCATAAAACTCCAAGCAGTAAGAGGAAATTTGAAGCTGGCGCAAAAATATGCTCATTATGCACCATTTGGCGGTAAAAGATTTCGTCAAATAGCCCTATAAGAAGGCCGGACGGATTTTGAACCACGCCTGGCGGGTAGTCGGGATCATTATACAAAGTGTATGCAGACTCCAGCGCATCATTAAATGTATGCCAAATCGGAGCAGTAATAAGCACAAACAGAAATCCTGCAGCTGTAGCCTTCAAAAGCTTTATGAGCTTGGCTTTGATCTCCTGAGATGAAAA
>JACQRL010000327.1 GCA_016206485.1 Planctomycetota bacterium
AGCCTGCTCACTTGTTTTATGATCAAAGATCCGAGTTCCACGATCCACGCTCTACGATCCATGATTGTGCTATCTGTTCACCCAATATGGTTCAGTCGGATGTGAACCGAAGACAACATTTAATTCAAAAAGTATTGTGTCTACCGCATCGAGATCATCATTGTCACTTTCCATTCTTTCATAGCCTATTCTGAATCTCAGAAATTCTGACGTGTAGTAGGTCACATACACACTGTAAGACTGCGTTATCTCATCAGTGTCGATTTTGTCTTCAGTGTAGTCATATCTAACCCCCAAATATGTTCCCCATCCTAATTGATATTGTATGTATCCAAAGGCTCCCAATGGCGTTTCAGTAGAAATATCTCCTGTTAAGATATTTTCATTTCTTGCAGCGGCGCTGAAGATTTCCCCGCCCGCTATCCAGGATTTATATGAACCTTTTTGAGGGTCTCTGTTTCTAAGCGAGAGATCAAGGGCAAGTATTCCCATATCGAGGGAACCTGTCTCAAGATAACCGCTGATCCCGGATGTTAGATCCAATGAGCTTGTGAATTGTGTGAATGAATTTATCCTCGAAAAGTACGCAGCTTTGCTTATAGCATCAGGATTGCTTAGGGCTGTTTCTCCGGAATTCAATACGCCCGCGTATAATTCATTTGTATTTGATGAGCCAAAAGAAGGAAGGAAGATTCTTCCCTGGATCGCCGGTGCGCTGAATCCTGATTCAAAAAAATTGCCCGATTCTGACCCGAGAAATTCCGATATAACTCTGGGCCTGGTTATCCAAAGGTTGTCGTGGAGATGAAGCTGATTGTTTATTCCTATTGGAGGACGGAATTTTCCTATTTTGAGCAGAAGACCCAGCGGAGAGCCTTCAACAAAAGGCAGTTTTTTCAGATTTATATATACTTCTTCAGCCTCGACTTCGAGCTCTGATTCGGAATTCTCTTCAAGCGCGATGATTGCGACAGCGTCAGCGAAATGGTCCACCGCGCTTCGAAGATCGAGTTCAAGGCTCCTGACAAATCCTTTCCCTGTGCTTTCATCTATAAGACTGTCATCAGTCTTGTCATCCCATCTGGAGGCAAAATTTAAGAAGCCTGTTATCGCCGGGTTAAAGGCGGTTCTTGCAGAGCTTTTTGAAAGCTGTGAGATCTTTTCATCAAGTTCTTTCTTTATTTTGTCTATTTCTTGTTCTAATCTTTCTGTTTCTTTGTCTTCCTGACCGGCTAAGAGCATGATAATTACGCTTATCAATACGTTCATAATTACTCCTAATAAAATTTAAAGATTAATTTGGAATGCCGAATGGATCAGATAACTGGAGGCGCCCTTATATTGTAGATAGTCTTATATTGAGTAAGGATGAAGTTTTCTTCAGTCTGAAAAATTTGTATTGCGCTTTTAAATAGGGTGAAGTTCACGGCAGTATCACAGATCACAAGAAAATATCCGTTTTGACAGCTTTGGTGATAGCAGTCATGTTTGTGATGATGATCTGAAGGGGAAGAATCCGGGCAAGGGTCACATTCAGTTATTGTCGGCTCAGTCGATTCTATAAAATGATGGTGAACGAATAGTTGCCCAAGAAAGAAAAGATAGAGTGAAACAAGGGCTATAAGTATTCTTTTCATCTGCGTAGAGATAATATATTTCATACGGACCAGTATCAAGGAATGTTCCTGTTGTGGGTGTTTCTGTCTAAAGTTCGATCCGCATATTCAATAACCCAGCTCAGCTCAGCACAGATCTTTAGAATTCGTTGTTATTTGCGGCTTGATAATTGATATTTTTGATGCAAGGACTAACCATAAATGACTGTGCTTGCATCAGTTCAATAGCTCTTTAAATCCGCAATCATAAATCTAAAATCTGAAATTGTTTTAGGGCGCATGGCGGAATTGGCAGACGCGTAGGATTCAGGTTCCTATGGAGCAATCCGTGGGGGTTCAACTCCCTCTGCGCCCAGCTCTTTGTATAGTGCGAGTATTTGATCAAAGGGCTGGACTAGCTCATCCTAATTCGAATTTGAAAATGCTAATTTTGAAATTAGAGATGTCTATAGATGATGGATTTCTTGATAAAAATGCCAGATGTTACATGCTAGAAATCGCATGAACAAATATTCCTGGTTTGCCTTGACGATACTTCCTATTATATTCAGTTGTTCTATGGGTGATCAAAATCTTTTTACAAGAGCAGAGATTACCGGATATAAAGAGACATCATTATATTCTGATATCAACAATCTCTGCAAAAAATTTGCTGAAGCAAGCAACTGGATTTCTTTGAAATACATTGGGAAAAGTCATGAAGGAAGAGAGATCCCTCTATTGCTTGTAAATAAAAAAGGCATTTTTGATCCGGTAAAGGCGCATCAGTCAGATATGCTGGTCATTTTCATAATGTGCAATATCCATGCAGGTGAAGTAGAGGGAAAAGAAGCAATGATGATGATACTCAGAGAGATTGCTCAGCAAAAGTATAAGTTGAATGATGATATACTTTTGGTTGTTTTGCCGCTTTTCAATATCGATGGAAATGAAAAAATCGACCCAAAAAACAGAATGTATGATCCCGTGCATTTGTTCGGGCAAATCGGACCAGAAAAAGGTGTAGGAACAAGATACACAGGAGAAGGTCTCAACCTGAATAGAGATTATATGAAGGCTCAATCAAATGAGATGAAGTTGATGCTGAGAGAGGTGTACTATAAATGGCTTCCGCATCTCACAATCGATTGTCACACAACTGACGGATCGTTTCACGGATTCCAGTTAACTTATGGAACTGCTATGAATTACAGCGGAGAAAGCGGACCTATCGATTATGTGAGGACAAGGCTCCTTCCAACCGTTACTAAATCGCTTTACGAACGAACGGGTGTTCACACATTTTTTTATGGTAACTACAAAGATGAAAAAGACCCTTCCAAAGGATGGATGACATATTCTCATGCGCCAAGATATGGAAGTAATTACAGAGGACTTACGAATAAGATGGATATTCTGCTTGAAACATATTCCTACATTCCTTTTGAGGACCGCGTTAAAGTTATAAAAGATACGCTTCATGAGATATTCGCATTCGCGCAGGATAACAAAACTGAAATAGTAGAAATAGTAAATAGCGCTTCACAGCGGACTATTGAAAAAGGTATGAAGGCGGCAGATACATTTTTCATAAGCTACAACCAAACACCTGAAGCATATGATGACGATGTTGAGATAGTACTGCAGAATTTCATAGTGACTTCCCAATTTGATTCCTCTACAGGAATAACCAGATATACCGATTATTCAAGGGGACAAATCGAGAAGGTTAAAACAAAATTCTATGGTAAATTCACGGGCGCAAAATCAGTTAAACGCCCTTTTGCATATATTATCCCCGGCGATTTAAATGAGATCATAAACGTTTTGAAAATTCATAATGTGAAACTTTTCAAGCTTACAGAAAGCAGGGATCTTTCTGTAGAAGGATATTACATTTCAGATGTTAAGAATCAGGATATTCCGGATTGCGGCCATAATCCTTATAAAGGAGTTGCCGTATCAGCCAGTTCATATAAAAAACAGATGAGATTTTCTGAGTCAACTGTTGTTGTTCCTTTGGCTCAACCTCAGGGAAACCTTGTAGTATATCTGCTTGAACCTCAGAGTGATGATGGTTTATGCCTATGGAATTATTTCAAATTCAGTACAAATACTGGAAATTCTTATCCTATATTTAGACTCAATGAAGCGATCTCAGATCTTCCCATTAAACCCGTAGAATAGGGCTTTATCATAT
>JACQRL010000032.1 GCA_016206485.1 Planctomycetota bacterium
GAAAGAACAATCCTGATCAGGCTATCATTGACATCAAAACTGCCATAAAAATGCAGCCTGATAACTATTATTTCTTCTTGGTTGAAGGACACATTTATGAAATAAAAAAAGACTATTCCAATGCTATTAGCTCATACAAAAGATCTTTCTCGTTAAATAACTCAAATTTCGATACGCGATTATCTCTTGGAAGAACATTAACTTTAACGAAACAATATAACAAAGCTGTCACTTATCTGAAACAGGCAGAAGAAATTGATCCAAGCCACATTCAGATTCACTATTATCTGTCAGTATGCTATCAAGAAACAAACAATCCGGATCTTGCAAAGAAACATAGAGAAATTTATGAAGAGCTCAAAAACGCGCAACAGAATTAACAGTTCAAAGTTCCATGTTCAGGGTTCCGAGCTGAGAATTGTGAACCGAGAATTTAGAACCGAAGTATGAACGTTTTACACCTTTTCAGCGAATCAAAATTAACAGGCCCTGCACGTCTTATAATAGACCTGTGTGAAAATCTTGGCTTTACAAGCCAGCTTAATTTAAGCAGCCGGCTCAATGATCAACTTTCGTCAGAAATAAACAAAAGAAATATCCGTACTTTACAGGAACTCGAACTGAACAAGAGGAAATTTATCTCCATATTCGCAGATGCAAAAAAACTATCTGAAACATCAAGAAGGAATCAAATTCAAATTGTACACTGCCATCATACACATGATCTTGTTGTATGTCTTGTCGCAAAATTGCTCAATAACCTGAAAACAAAAATAATATTTACCAGCTATCACAAAAAAGCTCTTAAAGGACCATTCATATGGAGGCTTGCATTTTCTCTTATCGACTATTACATAACGTACTCAAAAAATAAGCTTTCTCTGGAACGCAAATTTCATGGCATCAAAAATCATAGATCTGCGGTAATCTTGCCTGGCATGACTACGCCAATAGCACCCGCTACAAGTGACAGAACGAATTTCGGTTTTAACAAGAAGGATTTCATAGGTGTTATTATAATGCGCGTGCAAAAATATAGAAAGTTTGACACAGTTATAAATGCAGTCAAATTACTGAAGGAAAAAATCCCAAATTTAAAAATCTTTCTGCTCGGCAGGGGAACAAAAATAGATGAGCTCGCTAAAATTCCAATCTCTGAGAACAATCTAAGCGACAATATCACCGCGTTGGGCTATCGACCCGACTACCTGGATTATTTGAAAATCAGCGATTTCTTCATTTATACCTCGCCCGGATCTGACGGGACATGCCGCGCATTGAGAGAGGCAATGTTTCTGGGAAAACCTTCAATTGTATTCAATACAGGATTCACGCAGGATATCTGCGGTGATTCCAATACAGTAATTTTGATCAAACCAAATCACAACTCCCTTGCAACCGCAATTTATTCACTATACAAAGATCGCGATCTTGCTGATCTCATAGGCGCAAATTCAAAGTCTTTTGCCGAAGAAAATTACAATATAAACAATCAGTCTTCTAAATTCAAAGAAATCTACTGTCATGTTAAAAGCACGCGGCGGAATGACAAATCACGTATTGCTTAAAAAATGAGATAATCTATAATGGGGCAATAATGTTAGAAATTATAAATCTGCGACAGCTCAAAGAAGCCAATTATACTGTGAAATCCGTGAAGGATGAACTGAGAGATAATCTTATTGCTGTATTAAAGGAAAACAAAAATCCATTCCCGGGAATTATAGGTTATGAAAAAACCGTAATCCCATACCTGCAAAATGCTATTCTTGCCAGGCACGATCTCATTCTGCTTGGACTGCGCGGCCAGGCAAAAACCAAAATCATGAGGCAGCTTATTAACCTCTTAGATGACCATATACCGATTGTGAAAGAATGTGTAATAAATGATAATCCGTTTAATCCTCTGTGTAAAAAATGCAGGGAAATAACAAATAAATTGAAGGATGAGACTCCGATTGAGTGGTTGAATAAAGAGCAGCGTTACAATGAAAAACTAGCGACTCCTGATGTTACCGTATCTGATCTCTTAGGAGATATTGATCCTATAAAGGCAGCGAATTTAAAGCTTACACTTGCTGATGAGGAAGTGATTCATTTTGGTTTAATTCCTCGTACAAACCGCGGGATCTTCGGTATCAATGAACTTCCTGATCTAAATACAAGAATCCAGGTAGCACTTCTTAATATTCTCGAAGAAAGAGATATCCAGTTCAGAGGGCTTCCGGTAAGACTAGGCCTTGATCTCTTGCTTGTATTTACAGCAAATCCGGAAGATTATACAAACCGAGGGACAATCATCACGCCACTTAAAGACAGAATTGATTCACAAATCATGACACACTATCCTTTGTCCATTGAAGATTCCCAACAAATTACCCTGCAAGAGGCTTGGCTTAACAGAACCGGCAGTCAAAAAATAATCATTCCAAATCTTTTCTACAGAATAATCGAAGAAATTACGTTTGAATCCAGAAAAAGCGAGTTTGTTGACCAAACCTCCGGTGTAAGTCAACGTGTTTCGATTTCAGCTGCAGAGGCGCTGTATTCAAATATAGAAAAACGTTCAATTTTGACCAATGAGAAGCAATCTTACGCCAGAATATGCGATCTTTATTCAATCGTTCCTGCTCTCATCGGAAAAATACAGCTGGTTCATGAAGGAGAGCAAAAAGGTCTGATTACTGTAGCAAAAAAAATAATCGGAAAGGCAATTTCAAATGAATTTTCTGCTATTTTCCCCCCTATTTACCATAACAAAAAAAGGAAACAACAAGAAGATGAAATTGCCGATGAATCACTCTATAATCCGATAATAAACTGGTTCGCTAAGGGAAACACCTTAGATCTCTCTGACACATTAACTGCAGATAAATTTGAGTCTTGTTTGAATCAATTTCCCGGACTCGCTAAACTGACCAGATCTCTCTTTCCAAAGCTGGGAAAAGAAGAAATATTTATTTATTCTGAATTTCTTCTGGAAGGACTCTACCAAAACTCTCTGATAGGAAAGATCGAATTCGATGATCTATTCACATATAAAGACATACTTAGAACTATGCTGTAAATAGTTTTATGAGTCTAACAAGTCTATACTGTCAAAACAGTTTTAACTGGCTGACCAGTCTTGTTTGCTATCAAAATTATGGAATATAGATATATACATCTTAACAAGTGGTTTCAGGAGTTGTTAAAGAACCTTGACAGTTTGGAGACTATTTTCAACGAGCTATTACTTGCCTTTTCAGGAAACGTCGATGACACTGTAAAATATCTGAAATATCTTCAAGATGAAGGATATTTTCAAAATAATTTCAACATTGACGATTTTTTACAATTCCTGGAAAAACAGAATTTTATATCA
>JACQRL010000328.1 GCA_016206485.1 Planctomycetota bacterium
CAGATATATTTTTAGCCAGGGTTCCTTCAAACCAGGGCCTGTTTAGTCCTTTTAGTGCAATTTCAGAATAGTGGATAACAACATTTAACATATGCAACATCTATACAAGATCAAAATTTAGTCAGTAACCTTCAAAGCTCTCCATCCTTACCTTAGCCGGATCCATTCCACAGGCAGTGCATAACCCTTTAATTGCTTCAACTAGGCCAGGCGGGCCACAGATATAGATTAAACAATCACTACCAGCTTTTTCTTTAACTAAGGTCTCATCTATCCTTCCAACTCTGCCTTTCCATTCGATTTTTGATTCTTCCAGTTTAGTTATTGTGTGTATTACTTCCAGGTTCTTATTCCTATTAGAGAGTTCTTCTAATTCCTGTTTGAATGGGATGTCCTCAGGTAGATTATTGCTATAGAGTAGGGTTATTTTGAAGGGCAGTTGTTTCTCAGTAGCATACCGAATCATGCCTTCGAAAGGTGTTATACCTATACCGCCTGCAATAAGCACGATGTGTTGTGCAGTTTCATCTAAAGTAAATTTACCAAGAGGACCGAAAATAGTCACTTCGTCACCTGGCTTTAGGCTTGCCCATGCCTTCTTAAAATCGCTGCCAGTCATCCTTGTAGCCAGTCTTATGTAGCCCTTGTCTGTAGGTGAAGTTGTTAAAGAAAACGATTTACTGTCATTTGCTAAATTGACTAAGACATTCTGCCCTGGCATGTAGGGAAATTCTTTGTCTCCCAGACTTAACTTGATAGATTTGACACTAGGAGTTTCATCTTTGACTTCAAGAACTTTTAGAGCTAGTCTTTGTGGTGGCACGAAGTTATTAGGCTTGAGAGCTTTAAAAAATCTCCTGGAGCAAAGCAATAAAAGCAAATCAAAAGAATATAGAATAGGGTGACTGCTTGAGGTACAAGATAGAGATATTTTTCAAGAAAGGCGTGCTCGATGCAGAAGGAGATGCAACTTTGAATGCGCTTAAGTCAATCGGCTATAGTGTTGGCAATGTCTCAAGTGGTAGGATTTTCACGATTGAAACGAGCCTTAAAAAAGAAAAAATTGAAGAGATGTGCAACCGGCTTCTTGCAAATCCCATAATCCATGATTGGAAGATTTCAGTCCTGAAGTGATGTGTGACACCTATGTCTAAAGAGCAGAAAAAGTTTGGAAAATATTTTAAAAAAGGTTCTGGCAGCTTTGACTTGAATTACATTTCACTTAGAAGCGTGCCTAGAAACGAGTTGCTTGGATTAAGCAGATATCTCAGGTTATCTTTGACTCTAGATGAGATGCTTGTGATAAAGAACTATTACTTGAGGATTAAGAGGGACCCTACGGATGTGGAGCTGGAAACTTTCGCACAAACGTGGTCCGAACATTGCTTCCATAAAACTTTTAGGGGAATTTTCAAAACCAATTCCGGAAAAATAAATAACCTGTTCAAAACGTTCATTGAGAAGGCGACCAAGGAGATTAACCCAAAGTGGTGTATAAGCGTTTTCAAGGATAATGCCGGAATAGTCGAGTTTGATGAGAAGAATGCAGTTTCATTCAAGGTTGAAACACACAATCACCCTTCTGCCATAGAGCCTTTTGGAGGAGCTTCAACAGGGGTTGGAGGAGTGATTAGGGATACTTTAGGAGTTTGGGGAGACCCGATAGCAGGAACAGACGTCTTGTGTTTTGGACCTTTGGACTATGATTATAAAAAATTGCCAAAGGGAGTAAAGCATCCATCATATATCTTCAGGGGAGTAGTTGCAGGGGTAGGGGCATACGGTAACAACATGGGAATCCCTACTGTTAACGGGGCCATATTGTTTGATGAGTCATACGTTACAAATCCACTGGTTTATTGTGGGAGTGTAGGTTTTCTTCCAAAGAGTGCATACATAAAAAATACAAGGTTGGGGGATGTTGTCCTTTTGGCAGGCGGAAAGACAGGAATAGATGGAATACATGGCGTAACGTTTGCTTCTGCCAGCTTGAGTGGTGATTCTGAGGAAACTTCGAGGTCTGCAGTTCAGATTGGAGACCCTATTGAGGAAGAGAAACTAAGAAGAGCGATTCTTGAGATTAGAGATAGGAGGTTGGCAAGCAGCATAACTGATTTGGGTGGTGGTGGTTTGTCTTCAGC
>JACQRL010000343.1 GCA_016206485.1 Planctomycetota bacterium
ACAGATATAGGAATCAAGCTATATTTCTTTATCTGAGTAATCTGGCGTTTTCTCCGTGTAATCAGTGATCTACAAGAATTTTACGAAAGATCACATAGTCCGCTCATCAGTCTGCTTCTGTTCACAGCTCCCAATTCTTTGTTCTACGATCTAAGATCTAAGTTCCACGTTCTAAGATTTGAGTTCTACGATTTAGAATGCGATCTGAAACAGTATCAGTATGGCCCTTTCATCGCTGATAGTTTCTCCTGAAACTGTGATATCATCACCAAAAGTATTTGTTAAGACATTAATAGCAAAGAGCATATGTTCCATGGGAATCCAGTTAAAACCAAATGTCATGCTCTCAATTTCATCTGTAGACGCCGCCATCGATGCAAAACCTGCAGTTTCAAGGATTTCGCTCACTGAAAAAATTGAATACTTCGCAACAAGCTCGCATGCGCCAAAAGTTCCTTTCTCCCAGTTGAACGGCTTTGCGGGTTTTAAAGGCGTGTTGTAGATCTTTTTTTCTCCCGTTAGTATGAAGTTCAGTAAGATGTAATTTTGAAGAAACTGTACGCCGCTTTCTTCTACCACGCTTCTGACAAGATCAAGCTTCGTTTTGAACGTCTCTACTCTCACTCCTAAACTGCCATACGTGTACTCAAACTCATATCCGTATCTTTGTCTTTTTCCGTCTACCTTTGTCAGCAAACTTCCTGTATCAAAAATATCGATAATTTTCGTGCCTGTATCCAAAGTTCTGACATCTGTCAACTTTGTATTCTTCACCTCGCCTGAAGTATAACCTCCACCAAAATACATACCCTGAAGCAAAGAATCCTTCCAAAAATAAAACGGAGATGCTCCAACTCTGGCCGCATATTCTCTCTTTCCATCCTTCAAATCTTTTGCGCCCGCATTAATACCATCACCATTATAAACAGAAAATGCGTAGCTTATCATTTCATCAAACATCAATCCATACAGCATGATTCCCGAGTCTCTTCTCGGCGTGAACTGATCTCCAACTGTGCGGGTAATTGTAGGAATATGTATAATCGGCGTCATCTGCTCCAGTGAAAATGGAACTTTAAACTGTCCGACACGAAAGACGAGCTGTTTCCACGCCGCGAATTCCAGATATGCGTCATTAAGCGCGACATCTCCTGCAAACTCTGTCGCAAACTTAAACCTCCACACCTTTGCAAAATCTCCGCCTAAAACAAATCTTGAACTTCTCATCAGCAGCCCGGAGTTCTCCTGAACATCCGCATCTTCAAGTTTACTGCTCCTGTCAGAGAGTGATCTTGCCTCGCTAGATATCCAGGCATTAATTTTGAGTGAAAAGTCTTTTGATGGAAAATCCAGTCTTATCCCATCATTATAATATAAGTAAAGACTCTGATCTTTCTGCGTGTCATCCTGATACTCATCAGAGTCCTGAAATACTGCAAAAAGTAACAGTAGTAAGTTGGATAACACCATTATATAGTTAATCGGTTTACCAAAGTAAATTATGTAGATATTTAGATGAGTTTTGTACTACTCAATCCTTCGAATTTGATGGTTAGAATTAATTTAAACCCATAAAAGATCTCTGACAAAACTCCAATAGAGACAGTGAAAATAGCGCGAAAACGCAGGGGAAAACCGTTTTTACCTGTTTGGTCAAAACCCGCAGTAGAGCAGTTATAGCATCATGATAAGGTGAGGTAAGCCCAGCTCTTTGACTCGTAGCGGACATGAACAAAGGGGTGGTTAAACCCCGCTCTTTGTTTTAATAAGCGCTCAGATCAAAAAGCGGTCTAAACCAAAAACAATAAAATCTGCTTTATGGCAAAAATCTTTTATGAAAAATCAAAATTATAAAAAACATCGCAAAGTGAAACCAGACAAAAGCTGTCTAGTATCTATAGCAATGCCGGCAGAAAAAACTTATCGAAAATTACTTATCACTGTTATTTTGATTGCTGCCGTCCAGACTCTCGTTGCAGGATATTTTACTGATCCTGTTGATGAATGGAGCTCAAACGATCCCGCAGCAAATAAACCTTTTACTTCTTCTGTTGCAAATAGCGGGGATAATTTTGTCGCAATGATTCTCAACAACGAAGATGTTGTCATTCTCTGTATGGGGAACAACATCCGTTCTGAAAGTTTATACCTGCTAAAAATGAAATTGAATAATGGAGTGGTAACGGATTCGTCATCTCCTCTGCTCGCAATCGCCCCAAGCGATGATGAGCACATTGAAGCCCCTCTCCTATTCTATTCACAAGAAAACACCAATCCTTTCTATATTTTTTGCCGCATAGTGAATAACACCACAGGTATTTCTAAGCTCCATTACAACAGAGCTTCTGCAGATTTAAGATCTGTCACAGAAGGAAATTCCGGGGCCTTGTTTGTAACCGCAACCGATATAGTAAATTACAAAATTGTCGGGATTCCAAGCGATAACAATGCCTCAATTCCTGCAGCAGTATTTTTAGACAAAATAGGAAATGACGTTGTAAATATATTAATCAAAGTTTTTGGGATTTTGGGAGTATCCAGAATTGTCGAATCGACTACATTCAAACAAAAATTGCAGGCAGTTATCGGGATAGCAGGGTCGCCCGGAGGCGGTGGAGGGATTGGCCCAGCTGACCCGGGAGGAACGGGAGGAATAGGAGCAATAGACGGAAAATTAGTAATAAGCTGGGAGGATAGAAATCCATACACCAATGATGAGAATATCTTCCATACAACTCGTATGGTCAATTCAACACTTACGTTCCCTCTGGTACAAGCATATGATCTAAATGAGAAACCAATTGTAGATGAACAGGGGTATCAAGGTAATCACAAGATCTATTTTGTCCCGACAAAAGACAGGTTTTATGCAGTGTGGGAAGATCTTCGCCCCGGTAATACCCAGACACTAGTTTACTTTAATGCTATCTCAACAGCAAATGGCAATCGCGCAATTACTTCTCCTGCAAATTCACTGAATGGAATAAAAATAACCTCGACCACAAACAGGCTTCAAAAAAATCCTGTGTTCTATGCTAATACATCCGGTCAATGTTTTGTGTTCGTGCAGGAAGATAGAGGAGGAAGCGCTGGGTATGACATAGGAGTGCAGAGAATTGATTTCGCGGATTTTGGCGCTGCTTCATTTCCATGGGCAGCCGGGCAAAACTATCCGCTCAGAGATCTCTGCACTGCAGCAATGAACCAGGAGCAACCAGCCATTTACCCGGAAGGAAATCGCATTTATGTTGCCTGGACAGATTACCGCAACAGCAGCAGCAATACAATCGATTCAGATGTTTACGGAACCCAAATTGATATCAACGGCATAAATAAATGGATAAGAGAAGGCTCAAACGGAATAAGAATCAGCACTGCCTTAGGAAATCAGCTGCAACCGAAGATAATTTCCACAAGCTCGCTTTTAAATTTATTGGTTATATTCAAGGATACAAGAGGAGACAATGGCGCAAATAATGTTACGTATGCTCAACAAATCATGAAAAGCGATGACGCAGCGCTGCAAAAATGCAATTTACCGACGGAGTTCGGGGCTGTTTACAACCATGGACAGCAGACAATCGATTTTGAATGGGTAGATAATTCAAGTATAGAAACAGATGTATATGTTGAGTTCGGACAGGATGGAATAAATTTTAATTCTCTACGCATTGACCCAAACATTACGAGATTTTCAATACCGGTCCTTCAAAACTTTATAACAATGAAATTCAGGATCAGATATGATTCCATTATGAGTGAAAGATCCACCGTTTACTCACCGGTCTTTTCAATCTCTCCCGTGCCTCCTCCCACTGCACTTCAGGCAACATTGACAATACCTAATACAGTAAACCTGACTTGGAGATCTACAAACATTGTTCCCATTGAGGGTTTCATTATTTACAGAAAGGGGCAAACCGGTGATTTCAGTGAGATTGCCAGGGTTCGAGGATCCGATACCAGCTATACCGATACTCCACCATCAATTGGAACTTATTCATATAAAGTAAGGGCATTCTCAGGCGTGCTGCTCTCTCTTTTTTCAAATACAGAGAGCATAACAGTGCCCAGGCAAATAAATTTACAACCGCCCAGTAATCTGAGAGGACAGTTTGTTGGCGGTAATGTAAATTTACAATGGGTTGATAATTCAGAGGATGAGGATAGTTTTACCATTGAAAGGGATGTAAACAATACAGGGTTTCAGGAGATTGGTATGGTTGGAAGAAACATAAATTCATATATCGATCGCGCAACATCAGCTTCTCAGGAATTATTGTATAGGGTAAGGGCAAAAAAAGATAATCTATTTTCTCAATATTCCAACACATTAGCCATCATCGTTCCACCCAAAGCTCCATTGCCACCGAACCCGCCTGATCCGAAACCTCCTGATCCAAAACCTCCTGAAAACCCGAAAAGTTCCAAAAATTCGAGAAGTTCCTGTTACGTTGCAACAACGACTTGCGGATACAACTCAGATAGCACACAGTCTCTGAAACAATTCAGATCGCATTATATGAAAACTAACCAGCTTGGCTGGAACTGCTCCCAGATTTATTCCGGTACCTCTCCTGCATTTTGCAGAGTTCTCAATACAAAAAATATTCCGCACATACTGGCTAAATTCTGGGTGAAGACAGTTGCTGCTCTCCCGTCATTTGACATATCATTAACCGCGTGTTTTGCATTAATTGTATTATTTTTACGAAAAAGATTGTACACAGTACTATCTATAGAGTAAACATTGTAAGTCTGCTTATATTCTTGAATGCAGTTGCAAGAACTCTTTCACATCCGGATTTATTGTGATTGGTTTTTGAGCTGAATTAAAAACGGGGGCTGGATCCTTCAGTCCATTACCGGTAAGCACACAAACTGCCGTTGTTTCCTGAACCTTCTCCCTGCCTAACTTCACAAGAGCCGCAACTGAGGCAGCAGATGAGCTTTCAACAAAAAGCCCTTCTCTCTTTGCCAGCATGTACTGGCACTTGAGTATATCAGCATCCGAAACACTTACGGCAGACCCCTTGGATTCCTCGATAACATCCAGCGCCTTAACTCCATCCAGCGGATAATCTACCGCGATTCCCGACGCAATAGTTTTTACATCTTTCCAAGGAATTATTATCTTCGTATTCTTTTCAAAACTTTTGACGATTGGGCAGACCCCTTCCGCCTGCACACCAAACATTCGGGGTGTCTTATCGATAAATTCAAGCTCCTTATATTCTTTGAAGCCTTTCCAGTACCCGGCAATATTTGTGCCCGCGCCCATCGGAACAACGACAATATCAGGAACCCTGAAAAACAGCTGATCTGCGATCTCAAATGCGGCGGTCTTGTGCCCTTCAACTCTGAAGGCGTAATCCCCTGCCAGATAATATGATAATTGTTCCGCAACATTTCTGGCAACATTGATAGCATCATGATAATTTCCTCTGACCTGTATAATATTGCCGCCATATGCGATAACCTGAACTAATTTGGAAGTCGGACTTCCCTCCGGCACAAAAACATAGCAAGGAATTCCTGCCGCCGCCGCATAGCAGGCAATTGAAGCAGCCATATTTCCAGTTGATGCGACTACAACTGCCTTCGCCTTGAGCTCTTTAGCAATCGTGATCTCTACTGCCGAGCCGCGATCCTTAAACGAGCCGGTCGGATTATGGGACTCATATTTAAAATAAAGCTCAATACCGAGATCTTTTCCTATACTTCGGCTTTTAATGAGCGGAGTTGAACCCTCTGACAAGGAAACAAAGCTCGAATAATCTGAAATGGGAAGAAACGGAAGATATTTAGAAACTGACGGCAGTATTTGTACAAAGTGATTCCCGATTTTCTTTTTAACTTCTTTGAGATCAACCAATATCTCCCAGGGATTTGTCTCGCCTGTAAAGACAAAATTCCCGGTTTTAACGGTTTCTTTTGTTATGTAGTCTATTATTTTA